>NZ_JBJMQP010000099.1:0-4075 GCF_045802625.1 Hyalangium sp.
CGAGTCCCTGCAACCGCTGTCGGACGAGCTCTTCGGGTGGGTGGTGGCCCCTCACCCGGGAGATCTGCCGCAGATGCCGCTCTTCGTCTCCGCGTCGCCGCCCCAGCCCGCGATCCAGGCCGTGCTGGGGGTCTCCCGCGTCGCCGACGAGTCCTCCGCGCAGGCCCTGATCGCCGCGCTCCGCCGCCACGCCGAGTCCGGCGCTCCGGACGTGATGCCCGTCCTCGAGCTGAGCACTGGCGAGTCGATGCGGGTGCCGCGCCAGCCGTGGCTGGCCATGGTGGCGGGAGACAGCTACGGAAGCTGGCTGGAGGAAGGGCTGCGGCAGTGCCTGCTGAGGCACATCTCCCACGAGAGTGAGCTGGGGCTCGAGGTGAAGGCCGCGCGGATGTCCCTCGACAAGGGCCTCAGTGGCGAGGCGGCGCTGAGCTGGAAGACCCTGTCGCTGAGGCAGGGCCGGCGCGTGGCTGTCTACTACCTCAGCCTGCCTGCTGTCCCCGGCTTCCACGCGGTGGCAGTGGTTGAAGGCGAGAACACGCTCGGGCTGGCGGCGGCGCTGGACTTCAACAAGGCGCTGGAGGAGGCGCTGCTGGAGGCCATTGCCCGGGTCCAGCTGGAGACGAGCACTCCACGTCTACCCGAGCGTCCCTCGCTGCGGCGGCACGTGGAGCAGGCCACCGCGACACAAGCTGTGAGCGCCCCCGCGAGCTCGCGTGACGGGGTGCTGGCGGCGCTGGAGCGGGCAGGGCTGCGCGTGCTGGTGCACCCCTGGCTCGCGGAGCCCGGGGTGCGCTCGCGAGGTCTGTTGCTGGGGTGGGTGGGCCTCCATGCCAGATAGGCCGATCTACCTCCTGGGAGAGGGTCCCCTGCACCGGGCCGTCCTGGCGCTGCTGGAGCCGGCAGTGCCCGTGGTGCGGTTGAGCCGCGTCGAGGAGCTCGCCACGCGGTCCTCGCCGGGCCTTGTCGTCTCCCTGCAGCCGGGCTGGCAGCAGGCGCGCGAGCTGGCGCTGCAGAGGGCCTGCCGCGCCGCGAGGATGCCGCTGTTGCATGCCCGGCTGGATGTGTCGCTGGGCATCGTCGGTCCCTGGGTGGAGCCTTCCGCGCCCGGCTGCATTATCTGCGCGGAGTCTCGGCGCCGGCAGGTGGCGAGCCTGCCGCCCAAGGATCTGCGCACCCCGCGCAAGGCCGTGAGCATCGCTCCCTGGGTGGAGCTGCTGGCGCTGGTGGTCGCCGAGGCCGTCACGGCCCATCGCGAGAGCGACGCCACCGTGCACGGGCGCATCTACGCGCTCCAGGGCACGGACATGGCCGGCCAGTGGCACCACTTCGTGCCGGCCTCGGACTGCCCGGAGTGCGGACAGCTCCCGGAGGACTCGGCGGAGCAGGCTCGGCTCGAGCGCAGGCCGTGTCCGCAGCAGGAGCCTTCGCACTTTCGCATGCGCAAGCTCTGGCTCACCCAGCCCCAGGTGCGCTCGGAGCTTTATGACTGGCGCTATGGGCCGGTCGCCCACGTGTACCGCGTGCAGAACGCGCCCATGGCCATGATGGCGGCGGAGTTCCCCCTCTTCGAGGATGGGCAGCGCGAGTCCGGCTGGGGCCGGGGCCGCGCCTACCTGCGCTCCGAGGTGGTGGCCTTCATCGAGGCGCTCGAGCGGCATTGTGCCATGCGCCCACGCGGCCGGCGCACGGTGGTACGAGGCAGCTACCGTCAGCTCCAACAGGATGCGCTGGATCCGGTGCTGCTGGGGCTCCCCGAGCTGCGCGCTCATCCCGGCTCCAAGCTGTGCGAGTACACGCCCGAGCTGCAGATGGACTGGGTGTGGGGCTACTCGCTCACCCAGCAGCGGCCGATGCTGGTGCCCGAGCAGCACGCTTACTACTGGCACCGGGCGATTCCTCCCGCCGAGCACTTCGTGCAGTCCACCTCCAATGGCGCCGCGTCGGGCTCCTCACTGGAGGAGGCCATCTTCCACGGCCTGCTCGAGATCATCGAACGTGATGCCTTCCTGCTGGCTTGGTACGGCCGGCTCGGGGCGCCGGAGATCATCCTGGACGGCAGCGAGAGCGAGGACATCGGCGTGCTCGCCGATCGAATCGAGGCTCGCGGCTACCAGCTCCACCTCTTTGACATCACCACCGAGGTGGGGATCCCCGCCGTGTGGGCCCTGGCGGTCTCCCCGGGCGATGACCGGCCCAAATCCTTCTGCGCCGCCGGCGCCAGCCCCAATCCGCAGGATGCCATCCTCTCGGCGCTCAACGAGCTGGCGCCCAGCGTCTACCTGTACGAGCGGGGCTCCAAGCACACCGACGAGGCCCTGAGCGAGATGCTCCGGGATCCATTCAAGGTGCGCACGCTGGAAGATCACGTGGCTCTCTACACGCTGCCCCAGGCGTTCGGGCGCTTCGACTTCCTGCTGCGGCCCGATCGCAAGCGGATCCCGCTGAGTCAGCTCCTCCCGGACTGGCGCAGCCAGTGGGTCCGCGAGGATCTCTCCGAGAACCTGGAGCAGTTGGTCACGCGCGTGCGTGAGGCCGGCTTGGACGTCATCGCCGTGGAGCACACCGGGCCCGAGCAAGTGCGGCTCGGTCTGCGCAGCGCCAAGGTGCTGGTGCCGGGCTCGCTGCCCATGACCTTCGGCCACATCAACCGCTGCACCCGAGGGCTGTCGCGGCTGCTGAACGTGCCCATGAAGCTGGGCTATCAGTCCACGCCTCGGGCCTACGAGGAACTGGAACTGCCGCCCCATCCCTTCCCATGAGCCGACCCATCATCCCGCCGGCGGAGCGCCGCCGCCTGCTCGAGTTCATTCACGCGCAGTCATATGGAAAGTCGGTCGGGACCGTGACCATGGGCCAGCAGCCGGAGCGCGTGCCCGGGCTGGCACCGGAGGCAGAGTCCGAGCCGCTGGAGCCCCGGGCTCCCCGGCTCCTCGCGCACCTGCCGTATGCGCCATTCCAGGAGGCGCCGGCCCAGGGCGAGCATCTGGAGCGCATCCACGCGGCCCTCTACGGCGCGTTCGGGCTGCTGCGCCACGAGCCCTCCAACCCCTACAACCCGCACCGCTCCTTTCCCTCGGCGCGCGGCCTCTTTCCGGTTCATGCCTGGCTTCTGCGAGGCGCGAGCGCCGCGCACTATGATCCACTGGGACACCGGCTCGAGCCCACGGCCCGGAGCGGCCGGAGCGACGGCCCCGCGCAGGTCGCGCTGGTGGGCAACTCCGACGTCATCCCCGAGGCCTACGGGACGCTGCGCTATGCGCTCACGGTGCTCGAGGCGGGCCATGCCCTCTACAACCTCGCGCTGCTGGCCCGCGCGCTGGGCCTGCCGGCCACCGTGCGGCTGGGTTTCCCAGATGCCGAGCTGAGGGAGCGGCTCAGCCTCTCGGGCTCCGAGGCGTGGATGCCGCTGGCGCTGGTGGACCTGGAGCCTGTGGCCTCAGGAGGAGCGGCGCTCGCGGGGACAGAGCGTGCCGCGCGGCCGCGGGCGGCTCATCCGCTCACCTGGGTGGATCGTGCCGGCTGGCTGGAGAGCGCGGAGCTCGAGCGCTGGCGGCAGGCCGAGGCACCCATGAGGAGCCCGCTGCCCGCGGGAGGCCCCACCTTGGCGGCGCCCTCGGGGCTTCCGCCGCTGGAGGAGGTGCTGTACGCGCGAACCTCTGGGCGCAGCAGCGCGGGGCTGAGTGCCCGGGTGACTCGCGTGCCCGGTGACATGGTGCATACCGCGCTGCACCTGGGTCTGCGCCGGCCGCCGCTGGACCTGGAGACGACGGCCGAGTCTCCCTCGGGGCTGCGCGTCTTCCTCGTCAGCGAGCGGGTGGGCGGGCTCGATGATGGCGTGTACGAGCTCTCTGCCTCCACGGGGCAGCTCGCCAGCGTCCGCAAGGGACGTTTTCTCTCGGTGATCCAGCAGGCGTTCTCGTATCCGCCCACCAGCACCAACATCCTCTCGATGAACGCGGTCTGGCTGCTGTCGGTGGACTACCCCGAGGTGCTGGATCGCTGGGGCGCCAGGGGCGTGCGGCTGGCCAACCTGGAGCTGGGGTGGGTGGCCCAGGGGCTGTGCTGCGCCATGGCC
>NZ_JBJMQP010000008.1:0-24123 GCF_045802625.1 Hyalangium sp.
AAGGGGGCCTGGGCCATGTCCACCACCGAGGATCTGCGCCTGCCGGAGCTGGCCGGAGTCCGCCCGGTGGGGAGCGGGCTGCTGACCTGGTACGGAGAGAAGTTCCAGCGGCTGACGGCGAAGGACGACGAGGCCGTGCGGACGTTCATGCAGGTGATGCACATGCTCAAGCCGCCCACCGCCATGTTCTCGCCCTGGCTGGTGCTGAAGGCGATGAGCTGGCGGCCCTCGCCCTCGGAGCTGCCCCGGGGGCCGGAGTTGCTCGCCGTGGAGCCGCGCCAGGCGGCCTGACCCCACCTTCCCGCTCCATCGTGTGCTGGGCAGCCGGGCGGACGAGCACAGGTTCGCCAGGCCCTGACTCACCAAGCGCACTTCGCCTCACCACCCTCAGGGGCCGGAGGGATGAAATGCAAACGGAGCCTGCTCCCGGCGTGCCATGGCCAGAGGAACCCGCGCGCCATAACGCGCGTCATGCGGCGAAGGTGGAGGGGATCGCTCAGCAGCTGCGGCAGCGGACGAGCACGCGGCCGGTGTCTCTCAAGAAGAAGACGCCGCCGCACCAGGTCCCCAAGCGCAACGATCAGCGGCGCACCGACGAGAAGATCGACCTGAGCGATCTCGATCAGATCATCGAGATTGATCCCGTGGGGATGACCTGCACGGTGGAGCCCGCGGTGACCTTCGACGAGGTGGTCCACGCGACGCTGCGCTACGGGCTGGTGCCCATCATCGTCCCGGAGCACAAGACGATCACCCTGGGAGGCTCCGTCGCGGGGTGCTCCATCGAGTCCATGTCCTTCCGGTACGGGGGCTTCCACGACACCTGCCTCGAGTACGAGCTCATCACCGCGAAGGGAGAGGTGCTGCGCTGCTCTCCGGAGCGGAACCCGCTCGTGTTCCAGATGATCCACGGCTCATTTGGGACGCTGGGCATCCTCTCGCAGCTGAAGTTCCGGCTGGTGCGCGCGGCGCCCTACGTGCACGTGACGTATGAGACGTACGAGACGCTCGAGGCCTTTCAGCAGGCCATTTTGCGCCACTCCACCGCGCAGGACGTGGACTACATGGACGGGCAGATCTTCTCGCCCACGAAGCACGTGCTCTGCCTGGGCCGCTTCGCCGAGCGCGCCCCGTACGTGAGCCGCTACGACTGGCTCAAGGCGTACTGCGAGAGCATCCCGCGCCTCAAAGAGGATTACCTGACGACGTACGACTACCTCTTCCGCTACGACCGGGGCGTCACCCATGTCTCGCCGAAGAGCCTCATAGGCCGGGCGCTGTTCGGCAAGCTGGTGCACTCGGACAGCACGCTGAGGGCGGCGGACCGGTTCCACCGCTTCCTGCCGGCGAAGAACCCGTCGGTCATCGTGGACGTGTTCGTGCCCTTCTCGCGCACCGCCGAGTTCATGGACTGGTACCACCGCGAGATGCACTTCTACCCGGTGTGGTGCGTGCCCTACCGCCGCATGCGGGACTACGAGTGGCTCACGCCCAAGTGGTGGGCCGGGGTGAAGGATCCGCTGTTCCTGGATCTCGCCGTCTACGGGCTCAAGCAGGAGCCGGGCCGCAACCTCTACAAGGAGTTCGAGGACGAGCTGCGGGAGGTCAACGGCACCAAGACGCTCATCTCGTACAACTACTACGACGAGCAGACCTTCTGGAGCATCTGGAACCGGGAGACGTACCAGGCCGTGAAGCAGCTCACGGACCCGGACAACATCTTCCGCGACCTCTATACCAAGACATGCCGGGCAGCGCTCGGGCTGCAAGAGCAGACTCCTGGCTCCGGCCCCACAGTGCACTGAGGCGACGCACGCCCACCGGGCCCAGGTTCACCTGCCGGACGCGCGAGGGCTCAGCCGCCCCAAGTTCTCGGGCGGCTTGACGCCGTACAGGGCTGCTTCGCGCCGGGCATGTTCAATCCCGTCAAGCATCTGCTGACGGGAGGAACGCTCCGGGCGCAACCTCCGCACCCGGCGTTCTGTGTCTGCCAGCATGGCGAAGGCGTCTTTCGCTTGCTCCCGGAAGTTCGGCAAGGACTGCACATAGATGCATGAGATGTGATGACGGCTCCAAAGCGTCGGAAAGCCCAGTCGCCTGATCCTGCGCAGCCACGGGCCAAAATCCTTCCATGGGCGCTCCATGGTGAATGCCGCGTTCAAAGCATCCTCTGCCGTCAGTCGCTTGAGGTGCAGTCTTTCGGCGGGGGTTCGTGCCTCTCGTGCAAACTGCCGCTCGAGATCCTTGAGCGCGGCCACGTAGATATCAAAAGGCACTTCGGCGTGGATCATCCCAAGGCAGAGCCACTGACGGGCCTCTGCCACCGTGTTCCACCACTCCCAGCGTGTACGCGCCACGGCTAGTTCCCCCCGAGGCACTCAAACCCGTTAACATTCGCGGGCCAGTAGCCGTTCGCGTTGCACGTGTCGTAGCAGGACGCGCAGATGGTCCGGCCGTGCTGCCCGCGCTTTTCGTACTCGCCTCCAGCCGCGATGCACTGAAGGTAATGTTCTCGGCACTGCTGTTCCCTCTTTCTTCTGTTTGGGGGAGCCGCATCCGTTGGGGGAGGGAACGGATCTGGCTCGGTGCGGGGGGCCTGTTTTGGGACTTGGGTAGGTGCTTCCTGGGGGGGCATCGCCCCGCAGCGCTCCCACTCGCCTGGGTGCTGCTTGAGGCAACAAGAGACGGTGCTGTCTGTCGGGCCGCATTGTGGTGGCACGGCCTGCGCGATGGCGTCTCCACGCTGAGCGGCGGGGTCCGCAAAGCCGGCCCTGCCTGCGCCCTGCTGCGCTGCCTGAGTCGAGCTACAACCCGCAGTGCCCAGGAGGTCCGCCCACAGCAAGAGAGCGCCTACAACAGAGCGCCAAGGGTTGCCGACTTGGTACATGTGTTGCCCTCATTCCGACTCGGTTAGCCGAGGTTATCGGGAGCAGACCTCCAAGGGTTCGCTTCCACCTTGCCGTGGGTTCGATTCCCGCCGCCTCCATCCCGAGCCTATTCCGCCTATGCGTTATACCCGGGGGCTTGATTACGCTTTGGACGCACACTCCACCGTCCACTCGATGCCGTACTTGTCCCTGAACATGGCGAAGAAGGAACCCCAGGGGCTTTCGCCCAAGGGCATTTCCACTTCTCCTCCAGCAGAGAGACCGTTGACGATCCTCTCGGCCTCATCGCGGCTTTCCGCGGTGACGGCGATCTTCGACCGATTTTCCTGTTCATTGACCCTTCCCATCGCCTCCGGCACGTCATTGGCGATCAGCATCGTGTTCCCGATGGGCAACGTGATGCGCAGGATCTTCTCCGCCTCATGCTCCCCCACGTGGGAATGCGGGCCCGCGATGTCCTTGAAGCGGGTAATCTTCCCGAACTCCCCGCCGAAGACGGATCTGTAGAACGTGAACGCCTCCTCGGCGTTCCCGTTGAAGTTGATGTACGGATTGATGGTGGGCATATGCAGATTGTAGAGGGCGTTCCGTTCGGGTGCGATCAAACTTCCACGGAGGGGGTTGGGGAGTGAGCCTGCCTCCACACCTCAAGCACGCCAACACATCTCCACGCAGCTCCGGGATGCGACGGTGCTCGGTTCGTAAGCCCCGGCGGTGCCGCGCGGCACGGCCTCAACGATCCGCGGCCGGTGCGGGCTGCGGACTGAGGAGGCGTTCCACCTCGGCGCGCCGGAAGGCCAGGAACTTCTGGATGTGCTCGGAGGTGCCGACGGGCTCAGCCCAAGTGAACCGATCCAGTTCCCATTCTTCAGACGCGGCCGCAGGGATGGAAAACCCGGCCGGGAGCAGGCGGCAGAACGCGCCGTAGAGGCTCTGCGAACGGCGCATCAAGAGGTTCCGGAGCGCCCCCGCGAAATCCGTAGGGCGGATCAGATTGCGTGAGACATACACCGTGTTGGCGGCGCTGGTGTACAGGCCGAAGAGAGGCCGCGTGGGCGTCGATGGCGAGGTGCACTCGAACTCGTCAGACGCGCGGTTCCCGTGTTGCTTGTGATCCGCCAGGTGGGCCAGGGAGTAGCCTTCCGGACCGTGTTTGGCGAACCTCACGCCCTGAAACACGAAGGACCAGAGCTGCTTCGGGTAGTCGTTGTCGTCGAGGCAGAGGGCATCTGTCAGCACCTCCGCCCCGAGCGAAGTGTGCCCGCGGTATGCCGCCACCTCTCGACTGCCTGCATAGCGGCGTACCCCCGGAAACACACAGGGCGAGCCCTCCCAGAGATAGATCTCCGGATTGATTCCCCGCGCCGACAGTGCCCTCGACCACTCCTCCCGATGCTGCGCGGTGTCCTCGACCACCGCACGGATGATGTCGGGGTGAAGGTAGCGAACCAGGGGTATGGCTGATCGGGCGAGTTGGAGTACGTCGGCCTCTCCAGGCTGTGGCCAGATTGGCCAGTCGGCCGGCAGAGCACGGGCCTTCCGGACTGGCTGCGGCGGCGGGAGGGCCGTCGGATGAGCCATGGGGCGCTCACCGCCCATCCTGAAGTGCTTGTAGAGCTTGACCGCATGCCGGAGCGTCGACGTGCCGGTGTACTGCTCCCCTGCGATGGGTATCCGATGGCGCAGCGGCCTGCCTGCCTGAGCCTCCTTCTTCGAGTACTTCAGGCGCTGCAGGAGTGACTCCATGCCATCCCGCTCGAAGTGAACGTCGAGGTCCCCCTCATGCCGCTCCACTGTTCGGCAGTTGGACACGCGCGAAGCCTGCGCCCGGAGGTTCATCCGGGCTCCTCGCACGGTCACGTAGGTCTCCGCCAGCCAGCGGAGAAAGGCCGCCTCATTCATGTGGATTCACCGGAATTGGAGGGTACGGCTGAAAACTTGGGCTCTGCAACGGTGTCGGCATCATGGCGCCTCTTCCATCTCGAGAGCGCACCCGCGCGAAGCCGTGCGCCAGCACTCCGCACTCCAGGTACCGGGCTTGCGTCCAAGCAGATTGCCCCTGGTGGGCCGCATGTGCCCCCAGTGTGCCCCTCCAGCGGGGAATTGAACGGGACGAGACGGGACGAAACGGGATGGGGCGGCAGAACGAACCGATGAGCGATCAAGGCATTAGCCGGTAACCGAGCGACCTGCTTGGGGTTTTGCTTCCGCCTTGTTACGGGTTCGATTCCCGCCGCCGACGTGGAACTCGAGAGCCACCCGGTGGGGAGCTGCGCTTCACCCCGGCTCGGCCGGAGCCATCCCGGGGCACTGGCCCGGCTCCATCTTCTCCGCGTTCTTGCGGATGTCCGAGCGCAGCCGATCGCGCTGCGAGGGGCTCTTGGCGGAGTAGAAGATGGCAACGCCCTGGGCAGTCTTCTCCATGCGAGCGGAGGAGGGCACGCTCGGAGAGCCCGCCGAACCCGCGTTCCTGCCCCCGCCCATGGACTGGTAGTCGATGCCGGGAGGCTGGTCCATGCCATGACGCGCCGAGGTGCCCTGCTCCTGCTGCCGCTGCAGCATGTTGTGGCTCCTCTGCCGAAGCTCGGCCACATGGGCCTCCTCGGGAGTGGTGATGAGGAGGAGCACTCCCTCGGCTGTGTCCTCCGCTCGCGCCTGGGCGCCGGGGACCGTCATGGGGCAGTCCCGCTCGACCTCGGCCCGTACCGGGGGCGCTTCGCTCGTCGGCGTCGGCCGGGCCTGCTCCTGGGGTGCCGGCTCGGGAGCAGACTGCCGGGCCATGGACTGCCCTTCCCCCTGTGACGTGGTCGCGTTCCTTGTGCAAGCGATGGCGGCCAGCGCCACGAGGACGGTGAGCATGAACGGAGTTCTGGACGAAGACATGGCGGGCCACCCTTGCTGTGAGTCCTGAACCGAAAGGTGGGGGGCGGCTCACGCCGCGCGCAATCCGGGCCCGCGATCCGCTCACCTCCCGCACTACCTGGGTGGGGGGCGGGGAGGGATCGAGGGGTAGCGGGGACACCCAGAAGCGCTTCACGGGCCTCGCCGCTCGGCCGCGGGACTGAAGCGCCTGAGGAGTGGGGCGCCCCCGCGCGTCGTACCGGTAACCCGGCGGCCTGGGCAGGCGTGTACCTCAAGGGGCTGCACGGCCTCTCCTCCGACAGGGCTCACGGCTCAGTCGGCCCCTGTCCGCGGCCCTCCTCGGCCCCTCCGCTCCAATCCTCGCCCTCAACATGGCCTCTATTCCGCCCATGCGTCGGCGACGGGCGGAATCGAGCTGAACAACTTCATCATGAAGTCGGTGGCCAGCGACGGCATCCTGCCGAGCTCGGCGCCGCCGAACGCGTTCAGCCCGGAGGGCACCCTGCTGTCCCTGTCCTTCACGGGCCTGGGGGGAATTACCCAGCTCTTCGCCTGCTCCACGCAGGCCGCCGGGTTGCGCGCACCGGCGGCTCCTGAACGTTCAGGAGCAGCGCTGGGAGCGGTGTGCGGGCACCGCAAGGAGGCTGCGCGAGAACCAGGGAGCGACTCCTCCACCTCACGAGGTTCCCACCCTGGAGCGCTTCTCCGTCCCCGATCTGGACCCGGCCTTGCTCCCGGCGGGCACGGTGGTGGGGCGCTGGCGCGTGGTAGCCTGGGCCGGCCGCGAATGAGTAGCGCCGGCAGCGGGACCTTTTCACCGCGCCCGTGTAGAGCAGACGGATTTGAGACCGGAGAATGCGCAGCATGTCGCGGACCCCTACCCTTTCCCGCCGTGAAGTTCTTGCTGCTGCCTCCGCCGTCGGACTCCTCCGGTGCACGGCGCGGTCCCACGTGAAACCCACGGCGCCGGCCAGGAGCGCGGTCGTGCTGGGGGCTGGACTCGCGGGTCTCGCCGCGGCGTTCGAGCTGATGAAGAGCGGCTTCGACGTCCACGTGCTCGAAGCGAGCGCTCAACCCGGAGGACGCATTCGAACCATCCGCGATCCGTTCCCGGAGGGGCTCTACGTGGAGGCTGGAGCCACCCATGTGGTCGGTGACCCCGGCCTGCTGGCGCTGTTCTCCGAGCTGAACGTCGGCCTGTTCGAGCCGGCTCGGCGCAGATGGCCGAAACGCGTGCTGTTCAAGCGCGGCCAGCGGTCGGTCGTCAACGCCGATGAGGCCCTTCCCGAGGAGGGCCCGCCCCTTCGCGAAGACGAAGCCTCATTGGATTTCAACGGGCTGCTCGAGAAGTACTTCGGCAAGGCGAAAGACCACGACCCTCGCAACCTCGACTGGTCTGGCCCCGAATTCTCACGCCTCGATGGCCTCACGGCCGAGCAGTTCTTGCTCGAACGGGGTGCCTCCGAGGGCTTTCGCCAGCTGGCAGAGCAATCTTTCTGCCCGAGCGGCAACTTGAAGACGATGTCTGGGTTGGCCTTGATGCGCGAGGCGCTCAACTTCCAGCTGGAGATTGGCTGGGACAGCGTCAAAAGGGTGGTGGGAGGCACGGACATGCTGCCCAGGGCACTGGCTCAACGGCTCGGCGAGCGCGTCATCCTGGGCGCGATCGCGCGCCGCATCGACCAAGGAGAGCACGGGGCGACGGTGACGTTCACCCGGAAGGGCGAACTGCATCAGCTCTCGGCCCGGCACATCGTCTGCGCGCTCCCCGGCACGCTCGTGCCCCAGCTGGAAATGGATCCGGTTCTCCCCGCGGCCCAGCTTCAAGCGTTCTCCCGCATCAACATGGTGTCGGTCGTTCAGGTCTACGCGGCCACGAAGACGCGCTACTGGAATGCGCGCGGGGAGAGCGGCAACGTCGAGACGGATCTTCCGGTGGGGCTCATCCGGGATGAGGCGGCATTGCAAGAAGCGACGGCAGGCATTCTGGGCGCCCATCCCAGTGGAGCCGAGAACAAGCGCTTCAGCTCGCTCGCGGACGAAGCGCGCCACCGCGAGGTCATCGACGAGATGGAGCGCGTTCATCCGGGTCTCAAGGATCAGCTGCTGTCCGTTCATTCGGTCTGCTGGGATAACGAGCCGACGATCCGGGGGGCCTTTGCGTGGCTCGGCGTCGGACAGCTGACGCAGCAGCAGCCGCTTCTTCGTAGACCCCACGGCGCCATTGTGTTCGCCGGCGACTACAACTCGCATCGACCCGGCTTCATGCATGGCGCGTTGGCATCCGCGCGAAGGGCCGTCGCAGAAGTCGTCACCCACGAGGCGATGCGCCCGACAGCGGATTGACCCTGTGGGGCCAGCATTGGAGCGTGACCGCACGGGCCAGACGCTGGGCCGCTTCCCGCTCACGTCCTTGCTGGGCCGTGCAGAGCCGCGCATAGGACGAATAGGAGGCGGGATGATCAGGTGCCGGATCTGCCGGGGGCCGGGCCTTCCGGCGGCTCCCGGGGGGCCTTGCCTGACCGGTCAGGCACGGGGGGCACCACTCGCCCTTGGGGACACTGTCTGGATCCACGGACAGTCCGTCCCGGTATGCGCCCGACTCACCCCCTCGTGAAAACAGGAGCTTGCACGAAACCCTCTGCCTCACCCCCCGAAAACAGCCGCGTAACAGCCGGAGACTCCTGGCGTTTTCAAACGTGTCCGGAGCCCCGGACACTCTGTCCGGGCCCACGGACAGTTTTCACAGCCCCCATGCGCGCAAGTGCCTGTTTCTCCTGCCAAACACAACCTGGCGCGACTCCTGCTCTACCCCTTCGCGTCGCAATCACGCGGCAACAACGGGGGAACCCACAACATGCTCAACCGAATCATCAACAACACCACCGGCCAGCCCATGACACTCGACGAGGCCGGCACCGCCTTCGTCGCCCTGGCTACGGACGACAACTCCAACCACCACCAGATGGGCCAGCTCTACAACTACGTGGTGGACACCCAGCTGGCCGAGAACGCTGGCCACAAGTCCGCTCTGGACTTCTTCCTCGCCAAGGCCTCGGACTTGTCTCGCGCCACCCTCGTCAGCTACGGCGCGGTGGCTCGCAACTTCACCCAGCAGCTCACCGTCCAGTTCGGCGTCACTCGCCTCAGCCTGCTGCTCACCTACTCGGAGGTCGCTGGGCTCCAGCTCAACCGCACCACTCCGGGCTCCACGCTCATCGAGGTGCCGGGCCCCGACAACGCCGTGGACTCCAAGCCCTTCAGCGACTGCAGCGTGAAGGACCTGCGCAAGGCCCTGCAGCGCAAGCGCAAGCCCACCTCCAGCACGCCTCTGCCCGTCTCGGACATGGTCCTGGTGGACCAGTACCGCAAGAGCGTCATCAGCCACTTCCCCGCTCACTCGCCTGCGCGCGTCTCTGTCCGCAACGTCAACGGCACGCCCATCATCTCCTTCGACGTGCCTCTGGCGCAGGTGGACACTCTCA
The DNA here is from genome assembly GCF_045802625.1 of Hyalangium sp. Classification (NCBI taxonomy): domain Bacteria; kingdom Pseudomonadati; phylum Myxococcota; class Myxococcia; order Myxococcales; family Archangiaceae; genus Hyalangium; species Hyalangium sp. Next base: position 9,236 of record NZ_JBJMQP010000008.1, read on the forward strand.
CCGAGGCGCTCGTCAACGGCCTGCCCAGCGTGCGTGACGCCGCGTAGGCTGCGGTGAGGCCCTGAGAGCGCCGCGCTTCCTCGGCTCGGGAGCGCGGCGCTCCCCTCTTGGCTTGGCAACCTGAGCCTTGCCTGACCGGTCAGGCACGCGGGGGCCCGCGTGCCGCGTGCGGCGGACAGCTTCGGCTCGGGCGCCTCGGACGGCGCCAGCTCGGCCCCGGTGGCGCGCGTCCAGGCGCCCCAGTTCGGCCCCAATGCCGCAATGCCGCGCGCGTCGGACAGCTCCAGCTCGGCCGGGAGTCAGCTCCGCCAGCCCGTCAGGGGTTCCAGGTCTGGTGATCGAAGAACCAGTCCTCCTGGCCCACCAGCGGCTCGAGCACCTTGAGCGTGGCGGCCAGCGCCCGGTCCGGCTCGGAGAGGTTCTCGCGCTTCAGCCACCCCTCCCACGATTGGCCTCGGCTCTCCAGGGCCGCCCCGCAGGCATCGAGCAGCTCCCGGGCCCTCTTCGTGAGCTGCGCGTAGTCGGGAGCAATCTGTCCGCGCTCGAAAACCAAGAGGCTGGCGGCATGGGCCAGCAGCGGCGCGAGCTCCGAGGCAGGCGTGAGCTTGCCGATCAGCTTCGTGGCCATGTCCAGCACCTGCTCCGCCGACACGCCGGGGACTCGGATGGCCAGCCAGAGCGCCTGCGCCACATGGCCCATGCCTTGAACGGAGTCCACCTCCTGCATGGCCAAGATGACCACCAGGTTGATCCAGGAGCGTGAGTAGGCAAACGCCATGGCCGCCTCGCGCTCCAGCGCACGGCAGCGCGCCAGATCCCCTGACTTGCGCGCGACCTCGGCCATGTTGTGCAGGGTGACCGCCATGTCCTGCGGAGTGCTGTACTTCTTCTTCAGCTCGAGCGCCTGCTGCAAGAGCTGGAGCGCCTGAGCCAGCTCTTCCCGCCGGAGGTAGACCGTGGCCATGTTGTGGAGGACCGCGGCCTTGCCCTGAAAGTCGTCGAGCACCTCGCGCAGCTTGAGCGAGCGTTGATAGAGCTGGAGCGCCCCCTCGGCGTCTCCCGCCTCCCCGCTCATCCTGGCCATGGAGTTGAGGTAGACGGCCTCGGCCTGCAGATTGCCTGACTTCTGGCAGACCGCGAGCCCCTGCTCCACCAGACGCTCGCCGCCGGCCTTGTCCCCCAGCCGCTCCAACATTCCGCCCATCTTGTGCAGCAGGCTGGCCTGGGTCTGGGTGTCTCCCAGTTCTTCCAGGAGCGTCAGCGCCTCGCGCCACATCGCCATGCCCTGGGAGACGTCCACGTACCGCACCACCACCTCGGCCATTTGGTCGAGGATGAAGGCCTGCTCCTGTTTGTCCTCGCCTCGCAGCAGCACCTCCGCCTGCTGCCAGTGTTGAAGGGCGTCGGCCATCTTCCCCTGCTGGAGCAGTTCCTCGGCACGCCGGTGGAGCCGGTGGGCCTGGGCGGAGCGCTCGCTGGGAGGAGCAGTCTGGGGCTGGGCGGGCCGCTCTTCCGGGACCGAGAGCTGGGCCATGATCGAGAGCGTGGCCGCCTTGCCCTCCTCGTCGCCCAGCTTCTCGAAGAGCTCGAGCGCCTGCCGCCACAGGAGCATCGCGCGGGAGCGCTCTCCCATGCGGGCCAGCACCGTGCCCATGTTCGAGAGCGAGAGGACGCGGCCCTTGTCATCGCCGTACTTCTTCTGCAGCTCGAGCGCCTGCTCCCAGCACTTCAGCGCCTGATGCGCCCCCTCCGGGGTGGCCGCCAACAAATAGGCCAGGTTCGACAGCGTGACGGACTTGCCCTGCTCGTCGCCAGCCTTGTCGAACAGCTCGACAGCCTGACGCAGAGCCTGGATGGCCCCGGAGGCGTCGCCCTGCCCCATCAGCTGGTGGGCGATGCGGTTGAGGACGGCCGCCTGGTGGCTCACCGCGCCCTGCCGTACATAGAGTTGGAGCAAGCGCTCCCAGAGCTGCATGGCCACGGCGCCATGCCCCTGCTGGGCCAGGCTCTCCGCCACGGCGTGGAGCGTGGAGGCCTGCTCCTGCACCTGATTGAGCCGCTCCCGGAGCGCCAGCCCCTGCTGCAGCACGCCCAGGGTCCGCTGCACGTCCCCGGCGCGAGCCGCGCTCATGGCCATCAGGTCCAGCACCATGGCCTTTCTCGGCAGCGCGCCGAGCGTCTCCAGGGGATCGAGCGACCGCGTCCAGAACCTCAAGGCGGTGGGGACATCTCCCTGCTGCATCGAGAGCCGCCCGAGTTCCACGAGCGCGCCGGCCAGCTGCGGGAGCTCGTTCCTCTTGTCGGCGATCTCCATCACCCGGCTCCACAGCTCGATGGCGCGCGCCTGCTCGCCTTGCTCGGTCGCGATGGTGGCCAAGGCCCCGAGCGCCGTGAGCTGGTTCTCTTCATCCCTCTCCGCCTCGAAGACGGCGAGGGCGTTCTCCAAGAGCGGCAAGGCACGAGCGTGCTGGCCCTGCTGGAGCAGGCAGTGGGCGATGTTGGTCTGAAGAATCGCCATTTCATGGACATCTCCCTGCTTCCACGGGAGCTCATACGCCCGCTGCCAGCACTCGAGAGCCTGGGGCAGCGCGTTCCGCTTAGCGTGGAGGTAGCCCATGTTGTTGAGCGCGGAGTACACCTGATCCTCGGTGCCGTACTGCTCCGCCAGCTCCAGCGAGCGCTGCCAGCACTGGAGCGCGTCCGTGGGCTCCCCGCTCTGGGTGAGGATCTGCGCCAGGGTCGCCCACCCTCCGGCCTGTCCCCGGAGATTTCCCGCCTGTTCCAGCAGTGGGAGCGCCTGCTCGCTCAGCTCGCGCGCCAGCGCCAGCTCCTTCAGCTGGGACAGGGCCGCGGCCATGCTCAAGAGCGTGTCGCCCTGGCCCTGGAGGTTGCCCAGCTGCGTGTCGATCTCGAGCGACTGCTTCCAGGCATTGATGCACGACCGGGGGTCACAGTGCCGGGGGCGGCTCGTCCAGGGCCGCTAGGTTCTCCTCGGCGGCGCGCCGGTACCTCGGAACAACCTCCACGGCGAGCCATTCACGGAGCTGCTGGCGTGCCCCTTCGAGATCGCCAGCATCCCGGAGTTCCGACATTCTTGAGAGAGCGTTCTCAAGACGGTCTGCGCCGTCACGGAAGCGACCCATGATCTGCCCGAGAAGCGCCCCGGCACTCTCAGGACTGGCTAGCGCCGGTTCCGTCTCGGCCTCGCTTATGCCTACGTCAGCGGCGGCCCGTCGCAGGAAGGCGCGCATCCCCTCGGTGAGTTCCAGCGGCTGCCCTTGCTGGACGCGGTGCAGAAGGACGGGGAGTTGAGAACGAACGGAGAGCTTTGGATCTGGCTGTCCGCTCGCAGCAACCGACTTGAGCCGGGTTGATTCGCGAAGCTCGGACTCGGCTATCCTCCGGTAGTGCGGAACAACCTCAACGGCGAGCACCTCCTCCATCAGCCTGCATGCGCCGTCCAGGTCACCTGCATCCTGGAGGTCAGATGCCTGGAGTTGAGCCTTGCAGAGCCGGTCCGAGCCCTCGTCGATGCGCCGCGTGATCTCCCTGAGCAACGTTGCGGCCGTGGGCACACTGCGTAGGGCGCTCGCCACGTCCTCTGGAGAGAGCGCCACCTCTTCTGCGGAACGCTGCAAGAGAGCGCGTACCTCGTCCGAGAGTTCGAGCGGTTCATCGCGCTCGATCACTCGCCGCCCCAGTGCGCGAATGGGCTCCCAGTCAAGCTCAGCAGCCATGATGGCATTCCCCTAGTTCGTGTCCTTGAAGCACCGATCCTCCGGCCACCTTCCCTGCTGGCCTTCACAGAACCGGTAACAGTCAACACAGTTCCATGTTCCGACCCAGCCCTTATCCATGCACTCAGTGTAGAGTCGGCGGCACTCCTTCTTCCAAGGTGGCTCCCTCCGTCCTGCCACTTCCAAGACCCGTGCGGCGGCTGCAATTTGCCCGAGCGCATCGAGGACCTCCGCCGCTTCGAGGGGATCAGCGCCGCAACTCTGCACCGGGGTGAGGGGATGGTTCTGGATACAGCAACTCATCGAGTTCCAGCAACTCCCAGCGGCCTGGGCCACGGCGGTAGGCGGATTCGGGGCGGTCGTGGCGAGCATGTTCGGGTCAGCCCCGGGAAGCGGCGCGAGAGCACGAACGGTCGTAACGCGGGCTCCCGTGGAACACCCTCCCATCAGGACCGTGAGCATGACCGGCAGCCAGAGGACAAGGGGTCGATTCGGCGATTTCATGGATTCCAGGATAGAGCGGTCTAGGGCGACGAACGACGGCCCCGAAGGTTGTTTGCCTGCCTCCCATCCTGTTAGGTTAGGTGAGCTATGCTCGACTTCCTGTCCCGCCGGTCTGTCCTGCTTGCCGTGCTCGTGGCCTCGGTTGCCAGTGCCAAGGACCGCGAGCCTCAGGACGAGGGAGAAGGCACAGAGATCCAGGTCTTCGTTTACACCAGCAAGAGCAGGGATAAAGCGGCAGTGGTCCTCAGCGTTCAGAACCACGACCGTGTGCCTTGGAGTCTTCTGGAAGCGCGTTTGCGGACCGCAACAGACGAGGGGAAGAAGAAACCCTTTGCGATGAAGACGAGCGAAGCCTTCTTTCCCGAGGGGGCGCGTGGGCGGGTTGCCTTCGTCATAGATGCGCACGTCTTTGATGCCAGCGGAGGGCCTGAGCGGCTCGTTCTCGAAATCTTCCGGCAGGACGGCTTGAAAGAAGCCTTTGTCGAATTGGATCCTTCCCTCTTGCGGTAATACGCCCTGCTAATCATGGCTCCAACCCGAGTGGTTCTTCTCGCCTCTGCCACCCTCCTCTGCACATCGCTTGCCTGCACGACGACCGCAGGTGGTGTAGTTCTCCGACCTGACGGGACCCCAGGACCGGAAGAGTGTTCCAAAGAGGCCCTCACGGCGATGCGGATTCTGCGGCTTCATGTGGGCGACGCGGCGTCCGTGGAACTCGACGTGAACCAGACCGACGACAGCCCGATCACGCTGTACGATGGCCCTGTAGAGAGCATGCTGAATGACGACCTTGGCATCTTGCCTGCGGTCACGCGCCTCTATGGGCGGGTCTGGACAAGCGGTCCGCACGTCTCCGCACGTCATTGTCCGGTACTATGAGGCCCACCCACCTGACGGGGAAAAAGTTCCCATCTGCGCGGTAGCCCGGCTTGCCAAGGGCCAACTCCGGAAGTTGCCGGGGTCGAAGCCTGGGACCGCCCTCCTCGAATTCTCCAAGGCATCGGTTTACGTCGTTGACTCGTTCCGGTGAGCCCCGCCCGGTCTGCCATGCCCTGTGTAGCGGTTCGTGTAGCTTCACGGCTCAGAGCGGCATCAATTCTTTCAAGAATTCCGATTATTAATCATCCGTAAGCCCTTGAAACCACTGACGGCATCAATTCTCCGCTACGAATAGAGGTTTCGCACCGCCCGACGCGGCTTCGATTGCCGCCGCTCCCAGTCCGAACCGTCACGCCTGTGATGAGCGCCCGTGGTGGAACATTCCTTGGTGGCGAAACAGATTGCCGCTGCGCGTAATGCGTCTGCCGCCACCCACCCAACACTTTTCACTCAGGTTCCTAGGTCGTTTGCTCGCTTTTCATTAAGGTCCGCGCCGGCGCGGTGGGCTTGCCTTTCCTGCTATCCGCAGAAGGCCCATTCGAGGAATCCCCCGCGAAGACAGTCCCAGCGCCCAGGAGAAGCGTATGAGCATCAGGAAGTTCGGACCGATCGTTGCGTGGCTCGCGTGTGCCGCCCCCGCGTTCGCGGCCGGTCCCCAGCAGGCCGTGCAGGACAAGTCGGTGTGGATCACCATCGGCACGGACGCGCTGCCCACGGTGCGCGAGGCCTTCAAGAGCCAAGGCGTGGAGCTGCCCGCCTCGCTGCGCGAGAAGGGCGGCGTGGCGGCGCTGCGCCTGCGCGAGTCTCAGATTGACCAGCTCGCCGGGGTGATGCACAGCAAGCTCAACCGGTGCGCCGGCTTCATCGCCCATGACTCCGAGACCAAGGCCCTGGCCGAGGTGGAGCGCGCCAGCGCTCCCCAGCAGAACATGGCGCCGCTGCTCATCAGCTACAACATCAACAACGGCCCCTCCGTCAACGCGATGCTCGCGGGCGTGGCGGAGCTCAACATGCGCAACACCATCAACTCGCTGTCCACCACCTGGTCCACCCGCCGCTACAACGTGCAGACGGGCGCGGACGCGGCCACCTGGCTGAAGAACCAGTGGACCTCCATGGCCGCCGGGCGCACGGACATCTCCGTGGCGACCTTCGCTCACACCTGGCTGCAGCCCTCCGTCATCGCCACCATCACCGGCACCACGCTGCCCAACGAGGTGGTGGTGCTCGGCGGGCACCTGGACTCCATCAACGTGAACAGCTCCACCGGCGCCGCGCCGGGCGCGGATGACGACGCCTCGGGCGTGGCCTCCATCACCGAGGCGTTCCGCGTGGCCATCGCCAACGGCTACAAGCCGGCGCGCACGGTGAAGTTCATCGCCTATGCCGCCGAGGAGGTGGGCCTGTACGGCTCGGCGGACATCGCCAACTCGTTCCAGGCCAGCGGCGTGAACGTGGTGGGCGTGCTGCAACTGGACATGACCAACTACAAGGGCTCCACCTTCGACTTCGGCATGGTGACGGACAACACCAACGCCACGCTCAACAGCTTCACCACCAGCCTGATGTCCACGTACATCCCGGGCACCACGTACACCAACATCACCTGCGGCTACGCCTGCTCGGATCACGCCTCGTGGAACAGCGCGGGCTACCCGGCCACGATGCCCTTCGAGGCGACGATGACCACGGACAACCCGCAGATCCACAGCCCGGGTGACACGCTGACCTATACGGGCGGCACCGCGACCAACTCGGTGAAGTTCGCCAAGCTCGCCGTCGCCTTCCTGGGCGAGGTGGCCAAGGGCGCCACCACCGGCAACACCCCGCCGCCCACCGGGGGTGGCACCGTCCCCACCGCCACCTTTGACGCGACGCTCAAGGCGCCCAAGTGCGCCACGGTGGGCATCGGCTGCGACTCGGGCACGCTGCTCAACGGCCGCGGTGCCCTGGGCCCCGAGGTGAACAAGCCCAACACCATCAACGCCACCTGCGCGGATGGCGCCTCGGGCACCTACCACTCGGACGAGTCGATTGACGGCCTGACGGTGACCACCAACAGCGGGGGCAATCTGGCCGCCGGCCAGGTGGTGAAGATCCAGGCCAAGGTGTACTCCTACTCCACCACCTCGGACACGCTGGACCTGTACTACACGGCGAACGCCAGCAGCCCGACGTGGACGCTCATCGGCTCGTACCACCCGAGCGCCACCGGCTCGACGACGATCTCCGCCACGTACACCCTGCCCACCGGCAGCCTGCAGGCCATCCGCGCCAACTTCCGCTACCAGGGCGCCGCCTCGTCGTGCAGCACGGGCGCGTATGACGACCACGACGACCTGATCTTCGCGGCGCAGTGAGTCCTCCCTCCCCTGCCTTCAGGCGGGGGACGGTGGAATCGACGCCCCGGTGCCGTGGCCTCGCACGCCACGGCCCGGGGCTTTGTTTTGGGTTCGCAGGGTGACCGCCCCCGATACAACAGAGGCCGCAGCCCGGAGGCTACCGGAGGGGCAGAGCACCTCCGGGCTGCGAGCCTCGAGGACACCTCAGCGGCGTCCCTGATCCGGCCCACCGGGGTTGGGCAGCTGCACCGCGGTGCCATCCAGCGTCGCCGTGCCGCAGTCCGGGCCGAACACGAGCGTGTGCGTCGTCCCATCCGAGGAAGCGCGGGTCAGCGTCCCGGACGTCGGCCAATGGCAGACGTTCCTCGGCGCCCGGACGATGTCCGCCAGCGTCACAGTCCCCTGGCTGCCATCGAGGAGCACCTCGGTATAAGTACCGTTGACGGTACGAATCGGGGGGGTGTCGCTGGAGAACGCGGTGCTCATGGAGCCGGTCAGGTGGACGGAGCTCACCACCGCGCCCGACGCGTCGGTGTGCGTCCGCGTCACGTCCGCCTGGGTCTGCTTCTGCTGCGGCGGGCCGCTGGCTACGAGCGTCGCGACCGAGGAGGTGGTGCCCTCCTCCTTCGAGACGGAGCCATCATCGGCCGTGCGAGAGATCTGGAAGCTGACGGACTGGTTCTGCGTCACGTCATTGGCGCAGTCGCCCTCCGACGAGTACGTATAGGTGATGTCCACCGTGCCGGTGGAAGGACCGAAGTTCGGCCCGCCGCACACCTTGCCACCCTCCGGAGCCCCCCCACCGCCGCCCGGGCCACCGTGGCCGCCCGCGCCGTCCTGAGGCGGCGGCGGATTGTTCCCGGAGCCGCCGCCAGGAGCGCCTCCGCCGTGCTTGCCTCCCTCGGGCCTCGCGGGCGCTGCACAGCCTGTCCAGTCCAGGTGGACGGTGGCGGGCAGGCTCTTGCCACAGACAGTCACGTAGGTGATGTCCGGGCTCGAGTCACAGTGGAAGCCTTCCACCGCGTCCGCGTGCAGCGCGTTCAACCCGCGCATCAGGCTGGATACCTCCACCGCATCGCTCGAGTCCGAAGCCGCCTCCACCGTCTGGGACACCACCGCCGTGGTGTCCTCCGCCGGGCTCGCCGCGCTGCAACCGCTCGCCGTCAGCGCTCCCGCCACGAGCGCGATCGCTCCGAGCCACTGGCCGCCTTTTTTCCCGTAAGTCATCTGAGTTCCCCTGCGTTGTATTTCCGGCCCGTCTCCGACTGCACCCGTGAGACGAGAAGGGAGAATTTCGTGTTCCCGAAGTCCGTCGCGCCCGCTCGCGACACCGCAGGTCCCGGCGGCTAGACTGGGCGCCTTGGTCGAGAACGACGAGCTGCGCGCATTGATCACCGAGGCTCAGGACGGCAGCGTCCGCGCCTTCGAGCTTTTGATGTCCTCGCACCTGCCCCAGGTGCGCCGCTTCGCGCGCGCGTTCGCGCGGTCGGACGCGGATGCGGATGATCTCGCCCAGGAAGCGCTGGTGAAGGTCTACAAGAGCCTGCGCTCGTTCCGCTTCCAGTCCGCGTTCAAGACCTGGCTGTATTCGTTGGTCCGCAACGTGTTTCTGGATGCGGCCCGCAGCCGCGCGGGCCGGGAGCGCTCCCAGGAGGCCCCGCTCCCGGAGGACCATGCGCAGATCCCCTCCACCGCGCCTACCGCCGACGAGGGCCTTGCTCAGGCCCAGCAGCGGCAGCGGCTCTGGCGGGCGCTGCGGCAGCTCCCGCCCGAGTTCCGCACGGCGGTGGTGCTCTTCGACATAGAGGGGCACACCTATGAAGAGGTGGCTGCCATTGAAGGAGTGCCCGTAGGCACAGTGAAATCGCGCCTCTCGCGGGGCCGGACGCTGCTCCGGTCCCTCCTTGCGGGCGAGCAGGCGCCCGAACCTCCGTTCAGTGAAGGCGCGACGGGAACATCTGAGGCCGGGGTTTCGTCCCAGGTACGTAGGAGCGACAAATGAGTGAACTCGGAGAAGCAGAAGAGCGCGCGCTGCGTCAGCAGCTGGCGGCGCTGCGGGAGGACCCGCCCGAGCTCGACTTCCAGGCCTCGCTCCATCGGCGCCTGGTGGCGGCGGGCGCGCCGGAGCCGGCCCCGGGGTGGGATCGGCTGCGGTGGTTCCTGCGCCGGAGCGCCCCCGTGCTCTGGCCGTCGGTGGGCGTCGCGGCGGGAGTGGCCGCGTTCCTGACCCTGAGCGCCCTGCAGCCCCACCCTGCCCCGCAGCCAGGGGCCACGGAAGCCTCGCGAGAGCTCGAAGCGCCCGGCACCGCCGTACCGGCCAGCAAGGTGGCGGTCATCAAGCTGGACTTCACGGCGGACGTGGCCGTGGAGCAGGCGGACTTCCAGGTGAGCCTGCCCGAGGGCCTGTCGTTCTTCGCGGACGGAGAGGATCTGCCGCTGCGCTCTTTCCAATGGACCCAGCCGCTGAGCGCGGGCAGCAACGTCATCCCCATCGCGGTGCGCGGGCACAAGCCGGGCCGCTATCTGGTGACGGCCCTGGCACGCGCGGGTGATCAGAAGATAGAGCACGATGTGGTGCTCGAGGTGACAGACGGATGAACCGGCCCATGGCACAGCTCTCCGCGGTCTTCGTGGCGCTCGTGCTGCTCGGGGCCGGGGGCGCTCACGCGCAGCAGGCCCCGGCGGCAGCTCCCCCCCCGGCGGCACCGCCTCAGGCAGCCTCCCCCCAAGCGGCACCGCCGCAGGCAGTACCGCCTCAGACAGAGGCCGGGGCGGTGCGAGCTCCCGAGGCCCCGTCTTCCGTCCCCGCGCCGCCGAACGCGGAACCGCGGCTGCACATGCGCAGCTCGCACACGGTGGATGTCATCGCCCCGGGCGAGAAGGTCGACACCATCCTGGGCCGGATGCACATGGAACGCCCGGCGCCTCCCCCGAGGAACGATGCCGTGCGGCCACCCCCTGGCCCTGACTCTCACGGCTCGCACCCCCAGGGCCCGGGCCACCCAGGACCAGGACCGCATTCCGGCGAGGAGGGCCGCGGTCCGCCTTTCTCTCCGCGAGCCGACGGTAACTCCCACCCGCCTTCTTCGTCTCCGCCTCCTCCGCCGCCGCGATGATGGTCGTCCCCATGCTGGCCCTCGTGGTGCTGTCCGCCACGGGGGATTCGCTCGCGGAAGCACAGCAGGCCTTCGCCGAGGGAAGGTATGCGGGCGCGGAGCAACTGGCGCTGCAAGCCGCGCAACCTCCGCGGCTGGGCGCCGCGCTCTACCTGGTGGGACTGGCGCGCTTTCGAGCCGGGCGGCCGGCGGAGGCGCTGGAGGCGCTCGACGCCGCGGGACGAGCCGAGGACGCGCCCGAGCCTGCCCCGTGGAGCTTCAACCGCGGCGCCTGTCTGTATGAGCTGGGGCGCTTCGAGGAAGCCGAGCAGGCCTTCCTGCAAGCAACGGCGGACGAGTCCCTCTCCCGTGTCGCCTGGGTGAACGCGGGCTTTGCCGCGCTGGATGCGGGCTCGCCCGAGCGGGCCGCGCAGTGGGCGGCACGCGCCAAGGCCGGCGCCGCGGGCCGGGAGCTGTCTCTGGTGGAGGAGCTGCTCGGGCAAGTCGCCCATGCTCAGGGACACAGCGAGGGCGAGGGTGACGAGGAGTACCGCCAGGGCCTTCAGTCCTTTGACACGGGGCGCTTCGAGGAGGCCCGCGCCCATTTCCTTCAAGCCGCGCGGAAAGACTCCCTCTCCAGCCGCGCGAGGCTGATGGCTGGAGCCTCGGCCTACCGCGCGGGTGACCGGGATCAGGCGCGGGAGGAGCTCCGCGCGGCGCTCGCGCTGCAGTTGGAGCCGAGGGACCGGGAGATTGCTCGCGACTACCTCGACCGGCTCTCCTACGGCTTGCGCGCGAGCGGCCAGGGACTCGGGGCCTCCGTGGGCGGGGGCGTGGGCTTCGACAGCAACGTACTCCAGGTGGGCGTGGCGCCTCGTGATGGCGCGGTGGGGACGGGGGCCACGACGACCGGGAGCACCTTCGTGGAGGTGGGGCTCGGGCTCGTGGCGCGCCTCCGGCTCTCGGACACGGTGTTCGCCCAGCTCTCGTATGGAGGCTCGCAGCGGGGATACACGCTCGAATCCACGAGGGACTACTCGCTGCAGCTGCACCGCACACAGGCGGCCGTGGAGTGGGAAGCCACTCGCCGCTTCCGGCTGGGCGCCTCCGCGGGTGGGGATGTGTTCTTCACGGGCCTGTCGGCCTTCCGTGGGCTGCAGGCCGCGGCGAACTCCTCGGGGTGGCTCGCCCTGGACGAGAGCGAGCTGACGAGCACCCGGCTCGATGCGGCCTTCTCCCGCAAGATCGGGCTCTCCAACGAGTTCAGCTACCTCACCGGACACCGGCTGGATGCGACGCTGTCCCAGGACGTGCGGCTCCGATCGCTGCTGGTGACGGCGTGGTACCGCTACGGGGAAGACCGCATCGGGACGTTGGTGCAGGCGGCCTCCGGAGGAGTCGAGGGCATGTCGCAGGAGTACGTCATCCCCTTTGCGTGGACGGGGCACGCCACGGGCGCATCGGCGCGGTGGGAGGTGAGCGAGGGTTGGGAGGCGAGCCTCTCCGCGGGAGTGGAGTGGCGCCACTACACGGACGAGAGCTTCCTCCGAGTCCAAGCAGCGGATGGAAGCGTGGAGGAGTGGGACCGCCGCCGGCGCCAGGACGTGCGCTTCCTGGTCGGCCCGGCCGTGACGGCCCAGTTGAAGAAGCATCTGCAACTGTCCGTGCGGTATGACTTGCTGGTGAACCAGTCCAACATGGACACGCGGCTCAGGGACAGCGCCAATGCCTGCGTGGCTCCGGACTACTCCTGCCACCGCTATGACTACACGAATGGGAACTACCAGAAGCATCAGCCCATGCTGGAGCTGAGCGGCACCTGGTGAGTGCCCCCTGCTGGTAAGGTGGCTCGCATGACGAAGATCGAGATCGCAACGAAGGACGGGAAGTGTCCCAGCTACGTCTTCCGTCCAAGCGGACACGGGCCGTGGCCGGCCGCGCTCGTCTTCATGGATGGCCTCGGTATCCGTCCGGCCATCCTCGAGCTGGGTGAGCGTCTCGCGACGAACGGCTACTTCGTCCTCCTCCCCGATCTGTACTATCGCTCCGGCCCGTACGAACCGATGGACGCGAAGACCGTCTTCACCGATCCGGAGAAGCGGAAGGTCCTCATGGAGAAATACTTCTCCCTCGCGACGTCGGCGAACATCATGTCCGATACGCGTGCGTTCCTCGACTGGCTCGCGGCGCAGCCGGACGTGAAGCCGGGCGGCATCGGCACGACCGGCTACTGCCTGGGCGGATTGATGTCGCTCACCGCCGCGGGCACGTATCCTGACCGCATTGTCGCCGCCGCCTCGTATCACGGCGCCCGGCTCGCGACGGACGCTCCGGAGAGCCCGCATCTGCTCGCGCCGAGGATGAAGGCACGCGTCTACGTGGCGGGCGCGATCGAGGACACGACGTTCCCCGACGACATGAAGGCGAGGCTCGAGGACGCGCTCACGAAGGCGAGGGTCGATCACGTCGTCGAGACCTATCCCGCGAAGCACGGCTGGGTGCCGCGCGATACGCTGACGTACGATCCCGCGTGCGCGGAGCGCCACTGGAAGACGTTGCTCGAACTCTTCAACGCGAAGCTGAAGGCCTGAGCACGGTAGCCTACCCCTGCCGCCTTCCCAGGCGGGACGCGGCAGGGGCGAGGGGCCTCTTGGCTGTCTTGAGCTTCAACACTCAGGTGCGCGGCAGGAGTCTGGGCGCTAGTCTCGCCGACGCTCCACGCGCCGCTTGATGCGGCTGTAACCACCCAGGCTGGGGCTCATGACGAAGTTCCAAAGCGTCGCCGTCCACGATGGGTGCGACAGGAGCCCGTCGTAAAATTCCGGCGCCATCGCTCGTAGCTTCGGCAGGCGCGAGCCAGGAACGTAGGGGAAGTCGTGGTGCTCGTTGTGGTAGCCGACATTGAACGCGAGCACGTTGAGCGGCCCGTAGTACGAGTAGGTCTCTTGCCCTTCGCGGAAGACGTAGTGCTCCGAGATGTAATGTCCGGCAATCGGATGGAGCCCCATGACGATCAGTGAACTGAGCGGCAGATAGGCAAGCGCTTTGCCGCCCCAAAAATGGAACACGGCCACGTTGAACGCGACCTGCACGAGCAGGTTCGTGAGCTCGGAAGCCCCCGGCTTCTTGGGATCCACGAACAGCGGGCGGAGCGCGTAGGCAAAGCCTTGGCAAGAGAGCCAGAGCAGTTTGCTTGCGCGATTGCGCAGCAAGCGCGCCTCGAACTCCGTCGGGATATCCGTGTCGAGCCGCTCGTCCCCCTGATGGGTGTGATGGCGCAGGTGGTAGTAGCGAAACGTTTCTGCGACCGGCACACCCACGGGCAGATTGATGAAGACGCCGAATACGCGATTGTGCCAGGGCTTGCGAAACGCGAGATTGTGAGAGAGCTCGTGAATGGCCAGGAGTAGCGCCTGGTTGATCACTCCGCCCACCGCATAGGCGATCAGAACAATCAGCCACCAGGGCGCGTCACGCAGCAGGAAGGCGAGCGAGAGCTGCAGCCCGACGAGCAGCGTGCAGACGTACTTCGTGCGCGAGCACGGGCCGTAGAGTTCCTTGATCTCGGGATGCGTGCGAAGCATCTCGCGCCGCCGCGCGGCGTGCGGTTCGTCCGCGCTGGACCAGATGAAGCCATTGGACATGGCGCCAACGGTACCTCAGCACCCAGGGGGATAGGCACACATACCGCGCTGTGCGCTCGGGTGCGCTACCGCCGCCCCCCTTGCGGGTACAAGGTCGCTGGGGGCCGTGGTGGAGCTGGTGAACCCAGCGCCAGAGGAACCGTGCCTACTGGGCATGCACCGTCCGCCGCATCTGGGCCGCCGACGCCCAGTGCAGGTCGATCGGGTCGGCTGTCTCGCACGCCTCCAGCTCCGCCGCTTCGGAGAGTGCGGCCTGGAGGGCGTGGCGAAACGTCCACCCCTTGCCGTTGGGGCGACTTCTATCCCGGCCAGCCCGATGCGATCGAGCCCGGTGACCCGGCCCATGCGTGTGACGCCCCAGGTCCGGAGGAGCGAGGGCGGCGGAATGGCTCGGGACGGGTGAGCGGGCAGAAGGGGTCTCTCTTGACCGCTCACGTACGCGTGCGAACCGCCGGGGGTTCAAGCTTGTGCTGGGGTCAGCGCGCGCCGGTAGTGCATGGCGACCGCGCCGCAGCGGAGCGGCTTCGCCGAGACCAGCTCGAGCCGTCGTGTGCTGGGCAGCCCGCTCTGGTACAGGGTCGGGCCGTGGCCGGCGATCCTGGGGTGGACGAGGAACTTGTACTCGTCGATCAGATCCAGCCGGTCCAGCTCGGTCGCGAGCTTGCCGCTACCGAGGAGCACGCCGGC
>NZ_JBJMQP010000100.1:0-26763 GCF_045802625.1 Hyalangium sp.
CAGCAGCGGCGCGGTCTCCACGCGGGCCTCGAAGGGCGGTGGCTTCTGCTGCTTCAACGCCCAGAGGAGCCACTGCAGCTCCTCGGCGAGCCACGCCACCGACTGCCGATGGTCCGGGAGCCAGGTCCCCGGCTCGGCTTCGAGCAGCTCGATGTCCGCGACGCCCAGGGTGCTGAAGAGCCCTTCTTCATCCATCCACCGCTGCAGCCGGAGGATCTCCTCCTTGGCGGCCGGATCCTTCACCTTCCCGAGCCGCTCCTCCAGCAAGAGCCGCCGCAGCAGCCCCCCGAGCACGAGCGCTCGCTGGGCCACGGCCTCCGCATCAGGAGGCACCTGCTCCGTCCAGGACGCTTCGTCGTCCTCGGGGAGGGCCACCTCCTGCGTATCGCCGTCCACGCCGTCCTCTCCCTCCGGAAACTCGTGCTCGCGGGTGGCGGGCTCGGTGGGCAGCCCCTCGAAGTGATGGCCGTAGGGGGTGGCGCGCAGGGTCTCGCAGATCGCCAGGAGATCCGGCTCCATGCCCTCGGCGGCCTTGGCCATCTGGACGACGGCGCGCAGCAAGGCCTCCCGGTCCTGGCCCTTCAGCTCCGCCAGCGTGGGCAGCGCGGCCTTGGGAAACAGGGACGCGACATTCGTGAAGAACGGCCCACGCTCTGCCGGCTCCCGCTCGGACAAGAGCTGCGCCAGCTCCCGGCCCAGCTTGTCCGGGGCGCGCTGGGCGAAGGCGTCGACGATGCCGTCCACGAGATCCGGGACGAAGGGGCGGTGGCGGCCCAGCATGACGAGCAGGTCCGCCCGGAGGGCCTCATCCGCGTCCGTGTCGAGCAGCAGCTCCAGGCCGCACATCCGCAGCGCTTCGCACAGGAGCACCAGGAGCGAGGACTCCTCGTCCTCGGCCGCATCCAGCTCCTCCTGGGGCAGCTCCGCCAGCAACCGCAGGAGCTCGCGCACGGCCCGAGCCTCGTGCATGAACGGAACCGCGAGCACCGCGTCGCGGCGGGCCTCGGCGGAGGCCAGGGCGCTGAGCCACTTCGGGAACGCCCCGGACTCGCCCAGGGCGTGCAGCAGCCCCGCGGCCCAGGCCTGGCTGCGCTGGTCGCGGCCAGTGAGCAGCGGCTTCAGCAGGGGACGCACAGGGGCGGAGTCCGGCAGGGAGACCAGCATCGCCGCCGCCTCGCGCCGGACGGCCTGCTCGGGCGCTCCCAGATACGGAGGCAGCTTCTCGAGCGCGTCTCGCTCCCCCAGCTGCACCAGCCCGAACGCGGCCTGGATGCGCACCCGCGGGTCCGGATCATTCTCCAGCGCGCGGCGAAGGGCGGGCGCGTGCTCCGGGCGCTCGAGCTTCGCCAGCCCATAGGCCCCCCACCGGCGAACCGGTGCCTCCTCATCCTCGAGCGCTTGCACGAGGAAGGGCACCGCCTCGGCATCCTCCAACTCGGCGAGCTCCATCGCGGACGACACCCGCTCGTGGGCATTCTCGGAGGAGAGCTGCTGCCCCAGCTCGTGGATGGCTTCGTTCATGGGTGGGGCACTCTACCCGGGGGGGCGCAGCCGGGAGCCAGCTTCTCGATGCCTCGAGGCTCAGGAGCCCGCGTCCAGAGGGCCGGGGGAGGCCTCAGGGACTCGAGGCTGAAGGCTCTTGCTGGCCTAGCAGGCTTCTCACCCGGGAGACCAGGTGGTCGTCGTCCCAGGGCTTGCTGATGAAGTGGGAGACGGCCTGGGCCGACGAGGTGGGCGAGGTGCTCCACAGGTCCGCGTGGCCGGACAGGAGGATGCGCACGGCCCGCGGGGCCAGGCGCAGCACCTTCTCCAGCAGCTCCGCGCCGTTCATCCCCTTCATCCGGAAGTCGGAGATGACCAGATCCGGATCGAACACGGGCAGCTTCTGCAGGGCCTCTTCGCCGTTGAGCGCCACCTCCACGGCAAACCCCTCGCGCCGGAACAGCCGCCGCAGCGCGCTGGCCACCTGCACTTCGTCGTCGACGATGAGGATTTTGGCCATGAGAGGGACCCTTAGAGTGGCTAGCAAATCGTGGGCCACCATGTCTCCCTAGGAAACCCAGCGAAAATCGAGGGTCATCTGTGACTCGTGAGTCGAATGCGCCTTAAACGGGGCCTGGCGCGTTTTCCAGGGCAGTCTCAGTCAATTGTTCCATTGAGAGACAATAAGGCGGGGTCGGGGTTGACCCGGTTGGAGATCGCGGAACGCGCGCTGGCAGGGTGGGGCCTCGGAGGCGAGGAAATGCCCCACGCGGCCCGGCGCCAGGGCCAGGAGCGTCGAGGAGCGCGTCCCATAGGCCGGCGTGTGGATGCAGAGGGCCTGGAGCTGCCGGGCCTGCTCGCGAGCGAAGGGGGCGCCCGGCGGGAGCTCGGGGAGCGCTTCGTCCGGAGGTAGGTGGTGGTCGGCGAGCAGCTCCTGGAGCTTGCTGGCCAGCTCGGGCCAGGGGCGCTGGGCGTGCTTGGCCGCGAGCGCTCGGGCCCGCTCCACCTTGGGGAGCGAAGGGGTGTCGAGCACGTCGTTGGCGAGCACGTGGATGCCCGTGGGGACATCCTCCCGGATCAGCTGGGCCAGGGCGGGGCGGGCATAGGCCACGCGGAGCTGCTGGGCGTCTCCGTAGAGCAGGTTGAAGGGGTTGAAGGTGGTGGGGTCCACCGTGTCGAGGTAGCGCTCGACGGCCTCCAGGCTCCCGGCGCGGAGGGCCTCCAGGACTACCTCGCCCCTCGAGCGAGGGGCCACGCCCTGGACCATGGAGCCCCGCTGATTGGTCAGTCCCACGAAGAGGCCCGTGTCGGTGAAGCCCATCCACGTGCCTCCGCGCACGCTGTCCAGCCCGGGGACGATGATGCGGGGCAGGCCAGGGAGCACCTGGGGGCCCGAGGTCGGACGCTCGTACAGCTCATCGCGGTTGGCGGCGATGACGAGGGGCCACTCGGGGTGGACGTGGCGAAGGATCAGGATGGTGCACATCGTATCGGGTCCATAACACCGGGCTTCCCCCTGGCGCATCGGAGCCCCATTGGAATCGATGACCCCGGGCATTCGAGCGGCTACAGTCCGCCGCCCTCTAGGAGAGAGTTCATGGCGGAGAAGATCCTCGTCACCAGCGCGCTTCCCTACGCGAACGGCCCCATCCACATCGGCCACGTCGTCGAGTACGTCCAGACCGACATCTGGGTTCGCTTCCAGCGTTCCTGCGGCAAGGACGTCGTCTACTTCTGCGCGGACGACACGCACGGCACGCCCATCGAGCTGAACGCGGCCAAGCAGGGCCTCAAGCCGGAGGAGTTCGTCGGCCGCTTCTACGAGCTGCACAAGAAGGACTTCGAGGACTTCGGCATCAGCGTCGACTACTTCCACTCCACCCACTCTCCGGAGAACCGGCACTACGCCGAGCTCATCTACGGGCGGCTCAAGGAGAAGGGCGACATCGAGCGGCGCGAGATCGAGCAGACCTACTGCGAGAAGGACAAGCGCTTCCTGCCGGACCGCTTCATCAAGGGCACCTGCCCCAACTGCAAGGCGCCGGAGCAGTACGGTGACGCCTGCGAGAAGTGCGGCAAGGCCTACAGCCCCACGGACCTGATCGAGCCCAAGTGCTCGCTGTGTGGAACGCCTCCGGTCCGGAAGAACTCCACCCACCTGTTCTTCAAGCTGTCGCGGCACGAGGGGTTCCTGCGGGACCTGCTCAGGCGCCCGGGGTTCATCCACCAGGGGCTGGCCACCCAGCTCCACAGCTTCTTCGAGAAGGGGCTGGCGGACTGGGACATCAGCCGGGATGGGCCGTACTTCGGCTTCGCCATCCCGGGCGAGACGGACAAGTACTTCTACGTCTGGCTGGACGCGCCCATCGGGTACATCGCCACCACGGAGAAGTGGGCGAAGGAGACGGGCAAGGCGAAGAGCGCGCTCGACTACTGGAGCCCGGACAGCCCCTCGCGCATCGTCCACTTCATCGGCAAGGACATCGTCTACTTCCACGCGCTCTTCTGGCCCGCGGTGCTCATGGTCGCGGGCATCCACGGGCCCAACGAGCTCAAGGTCCACGGCCACCTCACCGTGAACGGCGAGAAGATGTCCAAGAGCCGCGGCACGCTGGTGCCCGCTCGCACGTACCTGGACAACCTGGACCCGAGCTACCTGCGCTTCTTCTACGCGGGGAGCCTCGGCCCGGGCCCCGAGGACTTCGATCTCAACCTCAAGGACTTCCGTCTGCGCGTGAACGGCGAGCTGGTCAACAACGTGGGCAACCTGGCCAACCGCGGGCTGACCATGCTGGCGGGTCCGCTGGAGAAGCGGCTCGCGCCGGGCCGCGAGGGGCCGGGCAAGGCGCTGGTCGAGGCCGCCCTGGCGCGTGTCCCCGAGGTGCGTGAGGCCTTCGAGAAGCTGGAGTACCGAAGCGCCATCAAGGCGATCGTCGAGATCGCCCAGTCGGCCAACGGCTTCCTCCAGACGGCGGCCCCGTGGGCGAAGATCAAGACGGATCCCGAGGCCGCTCGCGCGGATCTCTCGGACGCCGCGGACGTGGCCTACCTGCTGGGCGCGCTGCTGACGCCCGTCATTCCTCGCGTCACGGAGAAGCTCTTCGCGCAGCTCAACGCGCCGCCGCTCACCTTCGCCGCGCTGGAGAAGGCGCGCTACCCGCTGCTGGATCGCAGCCGGCCCATCGGCACGCCCGAGCCGTTGCTGCCTCGGCTCGAGGAGGACAAGGTGAACGCCTTGATTCCGCCGTCCGCCGAGCCGCAGCCCACGAAGGAGGCTCCGAAGAAGGGGGAGAAGAAGGCGGACAAGGCCGAGAAGAAGCCGGCCGAGGCGCCCACCACGCAGGCCTCGCCCGGAGCGGGCGCTGGCGCGGCTCCCGCCGAGATCGAGTACGACGACTTCGCCAAGGTGTCCCTCAAGGCGGGGAAGATCCTCGCCGCCGAGAAGGTGGCCGGGGCGGACAAGCTCCTCAAGCTCACGGTGGACCTGGGTGAGGAGTCGCCGCGCACCATCGTGTCGGGCATCGCGCTGGCGTACACGCCGGAGCAGGTGATGGGCCGCCGCGTGGTGGTGGTGACCAACCTCAAGCCTCGGAAGCTCAAGGGCATCGAGTCGCGCGGCATGCTCCTGACGGCCGAGACCGCCGAGAAGGGCCTGTCGCTGCTGGATCCGGGGGATGTGCCTGCTGGCTCGGCGGTGAAGTGAGCATCATGGACTGGCGGGCCGAGCGCGATCGGACGCTGCTCGCGCTGGAGCGGGAGACGCGCCCCCAGGCCCGCGCCGAGGCCGCGGAGTTGCTCGTCCAGATCGCGGCCGAGGATCCTTCGCGCGCCTCCGAGTTCACGGAGGTGCTCGCGCGGCTGCTCGCCGATGCTCAGGGCGAGGTCCGCCGCGCGGGCATCGGGTTGGCCACGCTCGTGCTCTCCGCCGAGGAGCTCCCCGAGATGCTCACCGCGAGGCTGGCGGACGCGGACATCGGCGTGCGCCTGGAGGCGACGGGCCGGATCGCGGATCTAGCGCTGCCGCAGCTGCGTGGCGCGCTGGCTCGGATGCTGGAGGATCCCGTGCCCGAGATCCGCTTCGAGGCCGCTCGCGGTATGGCGGCGCTGAAGCACAGCGCCGGGCTGGAGATCCTGATCGCCGCGCTGGACGACGCGGGGCTGCGCTTCCGAGCGTTGGGAGCCCTGGCGGAGCTGGGCGACGCGAAAGCCCTGCCGGCCGTGAAGAAGTTCTTCAGCGGCTGGCTCGTTCCGGCCTTCGAGCGGACCCAGGCCGCGGGAGTGCTCGCGCGGTTGGGTGAGGCCGAGGGCGTGGAGTACCTCCTGAAGCGCACGCAGAAGAAGTGGAGCGCGGACCGGGCGCTCGCCGTGGAGCTGTGCGGCGAGGTGAAGGTCCCGGGCTCCTTGGAGCGGCTGCGCTCGATTCTGCAGGACCCCAAGGACCCGTGCCGGGGGGCTGCGGCGCGTGGGCTCGGGAGGTTGGGGGATCCCCAGGCGCTGCCCTGGTTGCTGGCGCTGATGGAGGACACGGGGGCTCCGGAGGATTTCCGGCTGGACGCGGTGGATGGCGTGTGGCGGCTCGGGCTGCCCGAGGGTCAGGCGCGCGTGCGAGCGATTGCCTCCACCTTCACCTCGCCGGAAGCCCGCGAGGAGCTCGCCGAACTGTTGCAGGAGAAGCCATGAGACTCATCGACGCACACTGTCACCTCGAGCGCGCGGACTTCGCGGAGGTCAAGGCCGTGCTGGAGCGCGCGCGCGCCGCTGGGATCGTGCATGCCGTCGTGGTGGGGCAGTTCCAAGGGCCTGGAGACTGGGGCAACGCGCTGGAAGTGGCCGCGGCGCACCCGGAGTTCCTGTCGCCCACGATGGGCATCCATCCTCACGATGCCGCGCAGGCCACCGAGGAGGACTTCGCCACCCTGGAGCACACCTGCGCTCGGCCCGAGCTGCGCGCGGTAGGGGAGGCGGGCCTGGACTACTACTACGATCGCTCACCGCGAGAGGTGCAGGCGCAGGTGTTCCGGCGCCAGTGCGCCCTGGCGCGCACGTTGAGCAAGCCGCTGGTGGTGCACGTGCGGGACGCCCACGAGGACTGTGAGCTCATCCTCCGCGAGGAGGGAATCCGCCGCGGCGTCATCCACTGCTTCACCGGAGATACGGCCGCCGCGCGGCGCTACTTGGATCTGGGGTTCCACATCTCGCTGTCCGGCGTCGTCACGTACAAGAAGACGGAGGCGCTCCAGGACGCGGTGCGCTTCACGCCGCTGGATCGGCTCATGGTGGAGACGGACAGCCCGTTCCTGGCGCCCGTGCCGCACCGGGGCCGCAAGAACGAGCCCGCGCACGTGGTGGAGACCGCGCGCAAGGTGGCCGAGCTCAAGGGCGTGACGCTGGAGGAACTGGCCGCCATCACCACCGCCACCGCGGCGAGCGTGTTCAGGCTCCCGGTGGCGTAGCGCAGCGCGGGTTCTTTGCCCGACGTTCTCGCTAGGAATCACTCAACAGCGTGGCCCGCGGGGCCCGGCCGGCCCTTGTTTCCACGGGAGGGCCGCACAGATTCCCCGCGCGCGTGGCTCCCCTCGCGCACAGGAGGAGTGCATGAGTCGAGTGTTGGTCGGCGTGGCGCTGTTGGGGGCTGTACTCCTGGCCGCTTGCGGTCCCACCGTTTCGGGCGAAGAGGCTTCCACCACCACGGTGCAGCAGGGCGCTCAGGCGTGTCCCTATTTCATCCCGTACTGTCCGCCCGAGTGCCACCTGGACGAGAGCTGCCCGGCCCAGTGTCATTGCCCCGATGCGAACGGGGGATTCACCGCCTGTGGCGCGTCGCGTTGCACCAAGAACGAGTACTGCTGCGTCGGCGGTCCGGTGACGCCCGAGGGGCCTCAGTACAGCTGCCTCAAGCCGGACGAGCTCTGTCCACTGTAGTCCCCGCCGTCCTGCTCAGGCGGTCGCGGCCTTGCGCGTGGTGAGCTCCTTGGTCACCGCCGCCAGATCCTTGTCGAGGTGGGGCATCTCCAGCAGCAGCGAGTCCGGATCGAACTGGAAGTCCGCCTGCTTCAGCTTCAGGAGCGCCTGCATCGCCGCCTCGCCGGACTGGCCCGCGTAGGAGGCGAAGACGACCTTGCCGTGCTCCAGGTGCAGGGAGCCCTCGAGCGAGTGGTGGCGCAGGTGGAGCCGCCCGGACTTGTGCCCGCTGGCCAGCGTCTTGAGCAGCTCCAATTGGGGCAGCTCGTCATAGCTGCCCTGCACCATGCGCGCCGGCCCGTTGTGCAGGATGCGGTCCTCGAGGAGCTGCCGGACCGTCTCCGCCGCCTTGTCCGTGTCCGTCGCGGACACCACCGCCGTCGCGCCGGCCAGCAACAGCCGATCCCGCGAGGCATTGTCCGGCTCTCCGAGCACGATGATGGGCAGCCCGCCGCTCTCCGGCAGGCTCCGCGCGTACTGCAGCAGCGTGGTCACCTCCTGGATCCCGAAGCGCAGGCTCACCACCAGCACGTCACAGTCCCGCTGTGACATCCCGTCCAGCGCGCCGTCCAGCGAGGAGAACGCGTACACCACCAGGCCCTGGCGCAGCACCGACTCCAGCATGTCCGTGCGAATGGCCTCGTCCGACTCGGCGATGAGCACCTGGCGCCCATCCTGGACGATGCGGTGGCGCAGCAGCTCGCCGCTCTGCACCTGCCCGACGATGTCCGCCACCACCGGATCGTAGAGTACGCCCGCGTTCTTCCGCAGGTGCTCCAGGGCCTGCGCCTTGGGCAGCACCTTGCCGTGCGCGTTGGCCGGGTTCTTCATCAGGTCCAGGAAGCTGTCCACCGCTGCGAGGATGCGCGCGCCCAGCGAGATCTCCTCGCCCTTGGTGCCCAGCGCCCCCGAGCCGTCATATGCCTCGTAGATCTGCCCGAGGATCGTGTTCACCGCGGACGGCAGGCGGACGCTCTCGAAGAGCTTGATGGGCGCCCGGCACAAGCGCTTGGCCTCCGCCTTCCAGTCGGCGTTGGCGGCGTTGCTGGCCAGCGTGTAGTGGCGCTCGGAGGACTTGCCCAGATCGTGCAGGTGGGCGGCGATGGCCAGCGAGGCCAGCTCCCGGGGCGCCATGCCCATGCGCCGGCCCACGATGGAGGCCTGCCGCGCCAACTGCGCCGAGTGCCCGCGGTGGTGCGGCCGCTCCTGCTCCAGCAGCCCCACGAGGACGTTCAGCGTCTCGATGAAGTCGCTCTCGGCCACTCCCGCACGCGTGGTGCCCGTCAGGTCGCGCAGGCCCGTGGACATGCGCGACATCTGGGTGCCTGGCCCCCGGGCCCGCAAGCTGGGGTCCGTCTCCACGCGGAGCTGCAGGTTCGGGGCGAGCCGGGCCCCGCTCCCGTTGGTGTCATGGAAGCCGGAGCCTCCGGACGCATCCGCGCGCACCACCTGGGGGCCGGAGCTCTCCAGCGCGGTGAAGGCGGTGGGGTCTCCGTAGTAGTGCTTCCTGATGGCCGCGGAGATGGCGCTGCGCAGGCCTATGTAGGCGTAGACCTCGGACACGCCCGTGACGAGGGCGATCTCGTCCAGCAGCGACTTGTTCTGCGGCTCGGCCGCGACGATGGACAGCAGCTTGCGCTCTGGATCGTACGCCAGCGGCAGCACCGTCTGCGCCTCGGCCATGCGGACTGGGAGCTTGTCCAGCACCTCCGTGGGCAGCTTCGCCTTGGCCAGCTTCTCCGCGGACACGAAGCGGGTGTTGAACTCGGCGGCCAGGAAGCGCAGCAGCGCGGCCTCCTGGAGCAGGCCCAGCTCCACCAGACAGTCCCCCAGCTTGTAGCCGGTGATCTTCTGGTGCTCCAGGGCCTTCTCCACGGCCTCGGCGGTGACGAGGCCGGCCTCGATCAGGCGCTCTCCGAGCCGACGCTTCGCCATGTCACCCGTCCGTGTTGCCGTCACCTTCAGCCATCGAGGCCTCGGACTTCGCCGGGGCTTCGGAGGCGGGCGCCAACGAGGTCAGCGCGCTGAAGGGCTTGAAGGTCAGCTCCTGGGGCAGGCTGCTCGGATCGCGCGGCGGACGGGGCGGGCGATCCTCACGGGGCGGGCGCTCCTCGCGCGGCGGGCGATCCTCACGGGGCGGGCGATCCTCACGGGGCGGACGGCCCTCGCGCGGCGGGCGAGGCTCGCGCGGCGGACGCTCCTTCTCCTTGCGAGGGGCGGGCGTGGCGCCTTCCTCGGCGTTGGGGTGCGGAGCCTGCGCGCCCTGCGGTGCGCCGCCCTTGTCCTTCTTGCGGCGCTCCTCCCGAGACTTGCGGCGGGTCTCCACCGGCGACTTGCCCCGGACGGTGGGCGAGGGGCCCTTCCAGAGCTGGCGATCGTAGTGCTTGAGCGGCTCGGTCCAGCGCTCGTTCGAGTCGCGCGCCATGGCCTCCAGCCACGAGGCGATGCGCGAGTCCAGCGAGTCCAGCGAGTGGACGATGAGCGCCTCGAGCGTCATCGGCACCTTGGGCGAGCCGTACTCCAGCTGGCCGTGGTGGGCGAGCACCAGGTGGGTGAGGTGGTGCTCGAGCGCGGGCGGGAAGCCGGGGATGGCCAGGGTCTTCTCGCGGATCTTCTGCGCGGTCATCACCAGGTGGCCGACCAGCTTGCCCTCGTCGGTGTACTCGAAGCCCTTCTCCGGGGAGATCTCCGCCACCTTCATCACATCATGGAGCAGGGCGCCGGCGATCAGCAGATCCCGGTCCGCCATGGGGTAGTGGTCCGCCACGCGCAGCGTCAGCCGCAGCACGGACAGCAGGTGCTCGGCCAGCCCGCCGCGGTAGGCGTGGTGGATGCCCTTGGCGGCGGGAGCGTGCGGCAGGCCCGCGGCGATCTGCGGATCATCCAGGAACGCCAGCAGCAGCTGCTTCACGTGCGGATCGTTCACCCGCTCGGTGACGAGCTCGCGGATCAGCCCCACGTTCCGAGGCCCCGCGCCCTCGTCGCGGCCCGAGCGCTTCTCGGGGGCCTCCTCGCGCTTCTCGGCGGCCTGCTGTGGCTTGTCCTGGCCCTTGTCCTGCTTGGGCTCCTGCGCCTTGTCCTGGGGCGCGGCGGGCTCGGCGGGAGCGGGCGGGGCTGGGGGCACCTCGAACTCCTTGGGATCCAGCGGGCCCGGGTCCAGGCGCTCCAGGGCCTCGACGACGATCTGCGTCTTGCCGTGGAAGTTGATCACATGGCCCTGGATGAGGGCGTAGTCCCCCAGGTTGAAGCCGGGCTCCAGCTCGTCCACCTTCTCGAAGATGCGAGCATCCACCTCGCCGCTCTTGTCGCCGAGCGTGAGCGCGAGGAACACCTTGCCGCTGCGCGCCGTCACCTTGTTCTTCGCCGTGACGCGGAAGACAGTGTTGACGCGGTCCTTCTCCCGCAGGTCCTTCACGTAGACCTTGCGCACGGTCTCGACAGAGCCGCCCTCGGGGGCGGGCGCTGGAGTCTCAGCCGGATTGTCAGTCGTCATCGTCTGTCGAGACTAGCACCCCCGGAAGCCAGGGGTGCGTTTGAGTTCAATTCACTTCGAGTGCTACCGCGTCCAGGTAATCGGCGCTGGGAGTGTTCACGGGCGAGGGGTGGTCCGGGGGTAGGCCGAGCCGGGCCAGCCGGAAGGCCACGCGCTGCTCGCGCTCGCAGGCCTCCGCCACCAGCTCCTCGAAGGAGCCCAGGGCCAGCGGCGGGTGGTAGCCCGTCACCAGCAGCCGGCCGCCATGGCGGGTGCGCCGCAGGGCCAGCCGCAACAGCTCGATGAAGCTCTCGTGGGAGTCCGCGTCCTTGCCGTCCAGCAGCACCAGATCGAAGGTGTCCGTCACGGCCTTCAGCACCGCCAGGGTGGTGCCGGGCTCCACCTTCACCCGGCCGTAGAGCCCGTTGGCCTCGGCGTTCTCGCGCGCCAGATCCGCCGCGTCCGGGTCTCCGTCGAAGGCCAGGATCTGCCGGGCGCCGTGGAGCCCCGCGTGGACGAAGAGGCCTCCCACGTTGCAGCACGGATCCAGCACTCGCGCGTCGCGGGACAGGCGTGAGATGAAGCGGCGCAGCTCGCGCTGATCGTAGTGGTAGCCCGTGTTCCGCCCGTAGGTGAGATCCACGGTGAAGCGAGCGCTCAGCTCCAGCAGGCGGCACCACCGAGGCGGGTTGCCGTACAGCACGTGGGGCCGCTGCGGTGCCAGCCCGAGCGCCTTTCTCCGGGACGAGTCATTGCGCAGCAGCACCGACGCGGCGCCCGCCACCTCGACGATGGCGCGGGTGAGCTCCTCGATGCGCGCATCCATGGGGCGCGTGAGCGTCTGGAGGACGAAGTGGGTGTCGTACCGGTCCACGATGAGGCCGGGCAGCCCGTCGCCGTCATCGTTCACCAGTCGACAGAAGCGCGGGTCATCCACCAGCCGCGCGCGCCGCTCCAGGGCGTGGCGGATGTGGCGGGGGATGAGCCCCTCCGCGGTCTCCTCGGCGAGCCCCAGCCTTCGCACGGGGAAGGAGGCCTCCAGGTCCACGTCGCCCAACCCGAGCACCTGCCCGTCCTCATCTCGGAGCTGGACGGGCTGGCCAACCACCGGCGTGCCATCCATGGACAGGATGTCCTCTCGGCGCAGCCAGAAGGCGCCGTGCCGGAGCCTCTGCGCCGCCTCTCGAGACAGATAGGTGTTGAGCACGAGGAGTCCTCCCTTTCTCCGCTCTCCGCGGAACAGGCCCGGAGGCCGTCCAGTAGAGAACATGGGGGCTCGTGCGGTTGCTGTCGGCGGGCGCTGGGCTGCCGCGCCGCGGAGCAGGGGAGGAGGCTCAGCGCCGCTTGGTGCGGAAGGCGCTGAAGGTCACTCGCCAGAGCAGCGCGATGACGCCCAGGGAGGCCAGGAGGGCGAGCATGCCCTGGCCCCTGCGCATGAGGAGCAGGGCGCAGATGCCCAGCGCCACGGCGCCCAGGATGGTCAGCAACTGCGAGCGATTGAACGCGCTGGGAGTGGAGCGCCGGGCCCGCGCCAGGTTGGGGAGGGTGGCCGCCTTGCGCCAGAGCGTGCCGCCCTCCTCGAGCACCTCGTCCTCGGGCGCCACGAGCCCCGCGATATAGGCCTGCTCCACGTGCAGGAGGCTCTCGTACTCCAGCTCCCCCTCGGGGGTGCGTACGCGGTACCGCATGGCTCCTCTCCTCTCCGGGCGGGCTCCCCGGCCGTTCTCTAGGTCAGCTCCCCGGCAATCTGCTCAGCGATGCGCAGCCCATCAATGGCGGAGGAGACGATACCTCCCGCATAACCGCAACCTTCCCCCGCTGGGTACAGTCCGCGGAGCGACACGGACTGGAGATCCTCGCCGCGGGTGATGCGCACCGGCGAGCTGGTGCGGCTCTCGATGCCGATCAGCTTGCCCTCGTCGCTGATGAAGCCGCGCATCTTGCGCTCGAAGCCGCGCAGGGCCTGCTTGATGGACTGGGTGAGGCGCTCGGGGAAGAGGACATTGAGGTCCGTCTTGACGATGCCGGGCCGGTAGCTGGTGTCGCCCGGATCCTTTGTCAGGCGCCCGGCCAGGTAGTCCGGGATGGTCTGCGCTGGCGCGAAGAAGCGGCCTCCGCCCAGCTCATAGGCCTTCTTCTCCCAGTGGCGCTGGAACTCCAGGCCCGCCAGCGGCCCGTGGAAACCCTCGCGCTCGAAGTCCTGCACGGACACCGTGACGACGATGCCCGCGTTGGCGAACTTCGCGTTGCGGCGCGAGTTGCTCATGCCGTTGGTGCACTGCAGCCCTTCCTCGGTGGGCGTGGGCACCACGATCCCGCCCGGGCACATGCAGAACGAGTAGACGCCGCGCACCTCGCCATCCACCTCGAGGTTCTCCGCCAGCTTGTAGTCCGCCGGCGGCAGCTTGGGGTTCTTCGCCGCGTTGCCGTACTGGATGCTGTTGATCATCCCCTGCGGATGCTCCGCCCGGAAGCCGAGGGCGAACGGCTTGGCCTCGATGCTCACCCGGCCGTCCGTGGCGAAGCGCTCGTACAGCTCGCGCGCCGAGTTGCCCGGAGCCAGCACCACCCGATCACTCTCCAGCGTGCGCCCGTCCACCAGCTTCACGCCCGCCACCCGGCCGTCGCGGTAGAGCAGATCCTCCACCTTGTGCTCGAAGAGCACCTGGCAGCCCCCGGCGATCAGCATGTCCCGGATGCGCGCCACCGCGCCCGGCAGCAGATCCGAGCCGATGTGCGGCTTGCCCTCGATGAGGATGTGGTCCGGCGCGCCGTACTGCGCGAACGTCTCGATCACCTTGCGCACCATGGGGTGGTTGATGCGCGTGGAGAGCTTGCCGTCCGTATAGGCCCCGGCGCCGCCCTCGCCGAAGTTCATGTTGCTCTCGGGGTGCAGCGAGCCGTCCCGCATCAGCTTCGCCACGTCCTTGCGGCGCGTCACCACCTCGCGGCCCCGCTCCAGGAGGATGCTGCGCACCCCGCGCTCCAGCAGCCCCAGCGCGCAGAACAGGCCCGCAGGCCCCGTGCCGATGATCAGCGGCCACCTCTCGGGCTCCTTCACACGAGCGGGCGGCTCGGGCGGCGGCGGCGCCTCGCTCACGTCCGGCGGCAGGCGCCCTGGCTTGCGGCCCGGGGCCAGGTCCACCTCGAGCGTATAGATGTAGCGAGGGCTGCCCTTCTTGCGCGCATCCAGCACCGAGCGCACCACACGCACCGAGGCCACATCAGCCCGAGTGACTCCCAGCTTCTCGGCGGCCCGCTGGCCAAGCAGCTCGTCTGGCTCGTCCAGCCACAGCCCGATGTTGTTTACGCGGTACGCCATATGCGCTCGTCTCCCGGCTCTGGGGCGCATATCCCCGTCCTGGGGACAGAATGCAAGCCCTTGAAAATACGGGGGCTCCCCAGGGCTTGGGTGTGTACCCTCTTATGCACCTCTGGCCTGTAATGCCTGGGTTCTCCAGGGGGGTGCGAAGCTCCCTTCGCAGCCCCCAAGAGTCCGCCAGAGCCCCTGGTATCCCTTAACCCGCCGCAGATCATGAGGAATCCGTTGGAGGGCCGACTGCTGGCATGGGGATTGAACCCTGTAGCAGGCGAGTTGATGCAGTCCCCCCATTCTTCGGAGACACTTCCTTGAGCACCGACCAAAAGGGCCCCCGCATTCTGGCGCGCACCTTCTTCGCTCAGCTGCGTTCGAGCGGATACACCCCGCACCAGATCATTGGCATTGCCACGGAGCTGCTCGATCTGGTGACGGAGGAGCTCAAGCAGGGCGAGAAGCCGGCGGATGTTGCCCAGGTGACGACCGAGACGACGCCCGGCTTTCAGCCTCGGGTGTAGCGCTCTAGGATAGTGGCTACCTGACCCTAGCGGGCGAGCGAGCTCCGGACTGGCTTCCGGGTCTCCCGCCCCCTAGGCGCGGTAGGAGACCGGCGACGAGCCGGTTTTTTTTTGCCCGAGCGCCTCGCTGCGCCGGGTGCGCGCCGCGGCCATGGCCACGCCGAGCAGTCCGGCCGTGAGCGCGGTGAAGACGGAGCTGGCGGTGCGCAGGGCCATGAGCCCCAGCAGCGCCGCGCCGAGCACGAAGGCGGCCCAGTCCACCCAGGCGGGGCGGGAGCGGGGCAGCACGAGCAGCGTGACGCAGGCGGTGAAGGGCAGCCCGAGCGCCACCTGACGGGCGATGCGCGGCCCGCTGTTCACGACGACGTGCCAATTTGTCACGAGCAGGGCGGCGAAGATGACCACCGTGCCCAGGGCGAGCACCATGACGCCGGCGGCGGCGGCGTCCTTGGCCAGCCGGGCCTTCTCGTCGAACTGCTGGACGGCGAGATCCACCAGGTGCTCGAGGGCGCTGTTGAGGATCTCCGCGAAGAAGATGAGGAGGACGCAGAAGATGAGCGTCACCTTCTCGGCCAGGCCCAGCTCGATCCCGCTGCCCACGAGCCCCACCAGCACCGCGGAGACGAGGTGGACACGCATGTTGCGCTGGTGGATGACGGTGTGGATGAGCCCTGCCCACGCGTGGCGGAACGAGGCGATGAGGCCGGCACCGCCGCGAGGCGGGAACGAGGGTGAAGGTGGGGCAGGGGCGTTCATTAGCAGTCGAGAGAGCAGGCTAGCATTCGTGGGTCGATTTGCCGTGCTCGCGCGAGGGAGGGCATGGACCTATGGTCCGCCCCCAACATGGCACGCCTCTCATCTTTCTCTGGCTTGAGCCTGTTCTGTCTGTTGCTTCCGGCGCTCGCGAGCGCCCAGGCGCCTACCGAGCCGACGCAGGACTGTGGCCTGGAGCCGCCGGGCGCGGTGTACGTGCCGCTGCCGGAGCCCCGGCCGTACGAGGTGACTCCGGGGAGCGCCTCCGAGCCACCGCTCGTGCGCCAGGAACTCCGGGACGGGACGCGCTCGGCGCTCTCGGGCTTGCCGCAGACGCGCATGCGTGGTGGGGCGCTGTCCGGCAAGACGGTGTACCTGAGCCCCGGACATGGCTTCTACCGGGACTCGAAGCTGGGGCGCTGGGCGACGCAGCGGCCCACGACGAACGATGTCGTCGAGGATCTGATCTCCGCGGAGACGATCAGCCAGTACCTGCTGCCCATGCTGATGAGCGCGGGGGCTCGGGTGGTGCCGCTGCGCGAGCCGGACCTCAACGGGCGGATGGTCATCGTCAACAACGGGGACGCGAACTACTCGGAGACGGGGCCGGCGGAGCTCTTCAGCTCGGCGAAGGTGCCGGGCTGGGGGCCGCCGCCCTCGCCGATGGCGAACAGCGTGCTGCCCTTCAACCTGGGCGGCAGCCGGCTGATGACCGCCGCCTCGAGCGCGACGGCCTCGGCCTCCTGGGTGCCGCGCATTCCGGCGGATGGCAACTACTACGTCTACGTCTCCTACGCCGCGGACGCCACGCGAGTACCGGATGCGCACTTCGTGGTGAAGCACGCGGGCGGCGAGACCCACTTCCGCGTCAACCAGCGCCACCATGGAAGCACCTGGGTGATGCTTGGACGCTTCTACTTCAAGGCGGGCCAGGACGCGGCGAAAGGGGCGGTGCTGGCGCTCAATGACTCCACGGCGACGGGCACGGTGTCGCTCGATGTGGTGCGGATTGGCGGGGGCACCGGCTTCATCGGGGACGCGGCGATGGCGCCATTGGGGCTGCCGCGCTACCTGGAGTGCGCGCGCTACCAGACGCAGTTCAACGGCGCGCCGGCCTCGGTGTTCGCTCCGTCGGGAGTCAACGCTCTATCCAACGAGCGCAACGACGATGTGACCTCGCGCTCGCGCTTCGCGGCCTGGGACCACGAGACGGGAGAGGACGCCGTGTACGTGGCCTGGCACACCAACGCTTTTAACGGAACCATCGTGGGCACGGAGACCTACGTCTATGGCCCCAACCCCGTGGATGGCACGCTCAACTTCACGGGCGTGGCGGGCAGCGACGTCCTGGCCACCGCGATCCGGGCTGAGCTGGATCATGACTTCAAGGCGGTGGTGGATCCGAACTGGACGATGCGGAAGCTGCGCTCGGCGAACCTCGGCGAGCTGAACCCGACTCACAACCCCGAGACGCCCGCCGTGCTGCTGGAGATCGCCTACCACGATAACGCGGCGGACGCGGCGCGCTTGAAGGAGCCGGACTTCCGCCGGGTGGCGGCGCGGGCGATCCTGCAGGGGCTCATCAAGTACTGGGCCGCGAAGGACAGCAAGCCCGTGCACCTGCCGCCGGAGCCTCCCAGCGTGGTGGTCGCGCACAACGTGGCCGGGGGCTTGGAGGTGCGCTGGGCGCCTCCGGCCACGGACTCCAACGATGTCGGCGGGCACGTGGCCACGGCCTACCGGGTCTACCAGAGCGACGACGGGTGGGCCTGGGACGATGGCACGGAGACGGTCAATACCGCGCTCACCGTCAACCTCGCTGTTGGCACCACGCGCTACTTCCGGGTCGCGGCGCTCAATGAGGGCGGCGAGTCCTTCCCCTCGGACACGGTGGGCGCGCGGGTGGGCGCGGCGCCGCCGGTGCTCATCGTCAATGCCTTCGATCGGCTCGACGCGAGCATGGATCGCCCCGAGGATCTCTCGCGCTACGAGCTCGGCTCTCCACTGCGCATGCTGCTGGAGACCATGAATGACGGCTCCTCGGTCCGCCGTCATGGCGCCGCGATCGCTCGGGAAGTGCCCTTCGATAGCGCGACGAACGAGGCGCTCGCCGCGGGCCTCGTGAGCTTCACGGGCTATCGGATGGTCGACTGGTTTACCGGCCGGGGAGAAGCAGGGGGCGCGGCGCCCACTCGGGCGGAGCAGGACGCGCTGCGCGCCTTCGTCACGGCAGGCGGTCACCTGCTCTTCTCGGGCAGCAACGTGGCCTCCCGGCTCGCTGCGGGGGACGCGAACGATCAGGCGTTCCTCGCGGACATCCTCCGCGCGGCGGTAGGCAACGGCTCGTCCTCGCTGCTCGTGGAGGGGCAGCCGAACGACTGGCTCGCGGCTGCCACCGGAATCGAGCTCGACGACGGCACGCGCGGAGGCCTGGCGGTAGGGACCACGGACGTGGTCGCCCCGGCTGGCGGTACCTCCGTGCTGCGCTACTTTGGAACGGATCTGTCCGCGGGAGTCTCCTCGGCTCCCGGAGGACAGGTGCTCTTCCTGAGCGTCCCCCTGGAGGGCTTCGTCAGCCCGCTGCGGCGCGAGTACGTGCTGGGGACCTTCCTGGCGCGCACGGGCCTGCTCGCCAATGCGCCTGCAGCCCCTGGGAGCGATCCCTCGCCGCCCGATCCGGGCCCCGCCAACCAGTGGGCCGCCGCCACGGGCAAGGACCCTCGGCCGCCGGATCTCGTCCCGCCGGGCCCTCCCTACGTGGTGGACCTGCTGCCGCAGTTCTACGACAAGGCTGATACCGGCTGCGGGTGTGGAGCGGGCGCCGGTACGGGTTCTGTGGCGTGGCTGTTGCTGCTCGTTATTGGTCAGCTTCGGCGCCCTCGAAAGGAAGCACCGCATTCCGAGCGTTGACTCGGGTGCGGCGCGTGCCTACGGTCGGCCGCCCTTTCACCTTCCATCCAAGGAGACTCACAGACATGGCCACGAAGATCGGCATCAATGGGTTTGGTCGCATCGGCCGTTGTGTCCTGCGCGCGGTGCTGGCCCGCCAGGAGAAGGACATCGAGGTCGTCGCCATCAACGATCTGGACAAGCCCGCCGCCCTGGCCCACCTGTTCAAGTACGACTCCGTGCACCGCACCTGGCCGGGAGAGGTGAAGGCCCAGGAGAAGGCCATCGTCGTGGACGGCCGCACCATCACCGTCACCGCCGAGAAGGACCCGACGGCGCTGCCCTGGAAGTCCATGGGCGTGGACATCGTCCTGGAGTGCACCGGCCGCTTCACCGCGCGCGAGGGCGCCGAGAAGCACCTGACCGCGGGCGCCAAGAAGGTGATCGTCTCCGCTCCGGCCAAGGGCCCGGACATCACCATCGCCTACGGCATCAACCACGATCAGTACGATCCGAAGAAGCACCACGTGCTGTCCAACGCCTCGTGCACCACCAACTGCCTGGCGCCGGTGGCCAAGACGCTGCTGGACAACTTCGGGATTGAAAAGGGCCTGATGACGACGATCCACAGCTACACCAACGATCAGCGCGTGTTGGATCTCACGCACGACGACATGCGCCGGGCTCGCGCCGCGGGCCTGTCGATGATCCCCACCAGCACCGGCGCCGCGAAGGCGATCGGCGAGGTGCTCCCGGCGCTCAAGGGCAAGATGCACGGCCTGGCCATCCGCGTGCCCACCCCGAACGTGTCCCTGGTGGACCTGACGGTGGTGACGAGCAAGCCGACCACCGAGGCGGCGCTCAAGGAGGCGTTCAAGAAGAACGCCGAGGGCCCGCTCAAGGGCATCCTCCAGTACAGCGAGGAGCTGACGGTCTCCATCGACTACAACGGCAACCCGCACTCGGCGATCTTCGACGCCACCAACGCCTTCGTCATGGGTGACAACATGGTGAAGGTGATGGCCTGGTACGACAACGAGTGGGGCTTCTCCAACCGTATGGTGGACACCAGCAAGTTCCTGGCGGCCAAGGGCTTCTAGTCCGTTCGCACCGGGGCGTACCGAGAGGGGAGACCGAGAGAATGATCCGCTACATCGATGACCTGCAGCTGACGGGCAAGCGCGTCTTCATCCGCGTGGACTTCAACGTCCCGCTGGAGGGCAAGCGCGTCACCGACGACACCCGTATCCGAGAGGCGCTGCCCACCATCCGCCGCGCGTTGGACATGGGTGGCAAGGTCATCCTCGCCTCCCACCTCGGGCGCCCCAAGGCGGGGCCGGACCCGAAGCTCTCGCTGGAGCCCGCGGCCACGCGGCTGGCGGAGCTGCTCGGGCCCAAGCACGAGGTCATCCTCGCGGACGACTGCGTGGGTGACGCGGTGAAGAAGCAGGTGAAGGAGCTGAAGGACGGGCAGGTGCTGGTGCTGGAGAACCTGCGCTTCCACAAGGAGGAGGAGGCCAACGACGAGGCCTTCGCGCGCGAGCTGGCGTCCCTGGCGGACGTGTACGTGAACGACGCGTTCGGCACCGCGCACCGCGCCCACGCCTCCACCGCGGGCATGGTCCCCTTCGTGAAGGAGAAGGCGGCCGGCCTGCTGATGAAGAAGGAGATCGAGTACCTGGGCCGCGTGCTGAAGAACCCGGAGAAGCCCTTCGTGGCCATCCTGGGCGGCGCCAAGGTGAGCGACAAGATCAAAGTCATCGAGAACCTGCTGCCCAAGGTGGACGCGCTGCTGATCGGCGGCGCCATGGCGTACACCTTCCTCAAGGTGCAGGGCGCCGAGGTGGGCAAGAGCCGGGTGGAGGAGGACAAGCTGGCGCTGGCCACGAAGATCCTGGACGCGGCCCAGCGGCTGAAGACGCCCATTGTCCTGCCGGTGGATCACGTGGTGGGCACCGAGCCCTCGGAGAAGAGCAGCAAGCAGGAGACGGCGGACCGCAACATCCCGAAGGACATGATGGGCTTGGACATCGGCCCGAAGACGCGGGCCCAGTTCACCCAGCACATCCGCAACGCGAAGACGGTGGTGTGGAACGGCCCCATGGGCCTGTTCGAGGTGGACAAGTTCGCCGAGGGCACGCGCGTGGTGGCCGACGCCATGGCCAACAACCGCGGCGCGGTGACGGTGATCGGCGGCGGGGACAGCGCGGCGGCCGTGCAGCAGATGGGCTACGGGGACAAGATGAGCCACGTGTCCACGGGCGGTGGTGCGTCGCTCGAGTTCCTCGAGGGCATTGCCCTGCCAGGCATCAAGGCGCTGGAGACGAAGTAGCCCCGTCCGTATGGACCAGGAGAGACCATGGCCGCCGAGCCGCGCCGGAAGATCATCGCTGGCAACTGGAAGATGAATAAGACCGTGACCGAGGCGCTCGCGCTGGTGCGAGAGCTTCGGGGCATGGTGTCGATGCTGCGGGACAAGGTGGAGATCGTCGTCGCTCCGCCCTTCGTGTCGCTGCACCCGGTGGCCAAGGCCATCGAGGACTCGAACCTGAAGCTGGCGGGGCAGAACTGCCACTGGGAGGGCTCGGGGGCGTTCACCGGAGAGGTGTCCGCGCCGATGCTCAAGGAGGCGGGCTGCTCGTATGTGATCCTCGGGCACTCCGAGCGCCGGCAGTTCTTCGGCGAGACGGACGAGACGGTGAACAAGCGCGCGCAGGCGGTGCTGAAGGCGGGCCTGGTGCCCATCCTCTGCGTGGGCGAGACGCTGTCCGAGCGCGAGGCGGGCCGCACGCTGGAGGTGGTGGAGCGGCAGGTGAAGGGCGGCCTGGCGGGCTTCAGCGCGGCGGACGTGGCGAGGTTCGTGCTGGCCTACGAGCCGGTGTGGGCCATCGGCACGGGCCGCACGGCCACCAGCGCCCAGGCGCAGGAGGTCCACGCGGCCATCCGCTCGCAGCTGGGGCGGCTGTACGACGGGGGGACGGCCGAGCAGGTGCGCATCCAGTACGGCGGCAGCGTGAAGCCGGACAACGCCGCGGAATTGCTGGGGCAGAAGGACGTAGACGGGGCGCTTGTGGGTGGGGCGAGCCTGAAGGCGGGCGACTTCGCGGCCATCGTCAAGGCGGGCGCCTGAGGGCGGGAAGGGCGGGGGGCCGGAAGAAGTTGTCACCCCCGTGTCCGGTTGTGTAGGGTGCGCGTCCCTTCCATTTTTGAGCGTTTGAAAGAGAAGCCATGCTGACCTTCGTCACGATCGTGCACGTCCTGCTGTGCGTGTTCATGATCTTCGTCATCCTCCTGCAGCCCGGTAAGGACGCGGGCATGGGCTCGGCCCTTGGTGGCGGAGCGGCCACGAGCGCGTTCGGCGGCCGGGGCGCGGTGACGTTCCTGAGCAAGCTGACCGGCGCCTGCGCGGCGCTGTTCTTCCTCACCTCGCTGGGCCTGTCGTTCGTGGGGATGAAGACCTCGGTGGCGGCGGGTGCCGCGAAGAAGAAGCCGGCGGCCACGGCTCCGGCGACTCCGGGCGCGCCGGGCACGACGACTGGGGCGACGAACGCGGCCGGGGCTCAGGCGCCCGCGCCTGCGGGGACGGGGGCTCCGGCGAGCGTGGAGCAGCCGCGCGAGACGCCGGTGCCTGCGCCGGGTGCTGCTCCGGCCAACCCGGCTCCGACGGGCGTGGCTCCGTCAGGGACGGCTCCGGCTCCGAAGCCGTAGGAAGAAAGAGGGGCGCGCAGCGGTTGAAAACCGTTGCGTGAGCCAAGGCGGTCCGGTAGATGGGCCGCGTAGAAACGCCCAGGTGGTGGAACTGGTAGACACACCATCTTGAGGGGGTGGCGCCGAAAGGTGTGCGGGTTCGAATCCCGCCCTGGGCACTAGGAAAGCTCCTGAAGGTTCAGGGGCTTTTCTTTTTTGTGCATACGAGCTCGTCGGAATCAGGGGGCTGACCACGCTGTGGCGCGTCGGACCAGCGTGGAGCTCAATATCCGTCACGTCCAAGTCCGCTTGAGGCCTCTACGGCCATCCGCCTTCGCAATGCTGAGAGGTGCTCGCTTGACGACTTCATGAGGCCAAGCCGAGTAGAGGATCTGGCTTCGTGGGCTGCTCCCTACTAAACACGCGCATCGTTTAAAAGACTGCAATCGAAGAGGGAGCGCAAATGAAGAAGGTAGTCGCGACACTTCTTGCGGAGTTGGCGTATTGCAGGCGGCTGTCCGACGCGCGCCGCATCGTCAGCACCCTTGAGAAGGAGCATGGCTTCACGTGGCGAGCCGTGGGAGATCGCGAGGGTAACTTCGGTACCATCAACATCACCTCCAACCCTGGTAACGCGCTGGTCGAGCGCGTGACAAACGCGATCGACGCAGTGATCGAACGAGAGGCCGCCAGGGCTTTGGCCAAGGCTCGCCCCAAACGGCTCCCAGCTAACCCGCGGGAAGCTGTCGAAGAGTGGTTCCATGTCCGAGCTGGACGGCTGTATCACCTTCCGGCTGTCTCCGGAAAAGACCAGAAGAAAGGACTATCTCGGCAGCGGCTCGCGGAGCAGATCCTCGTGAGTGTCACCGACAGCGGAGTGAAGAAGCATCCAAACCTTGAGGTTCGCGACTTCGGGATAGGGCTTACTGCGTCAGCAGTGCCCAGGACTATTCTGGGGCTGAACGAGAACAACAAGATCGACAAGCCCTACTTGGCTGGGGCGTTTGGGCAGGGCGGCTCCACAGCACTTGCATACTCGCCTCATGGCTCGCTCATCGTTACGCGGCGGCAGCCGGACCTGCTGGGGCCAGGCGAGAGGGATCTCGTTGCGGTCACCTTTATTCGGTTCAATGAGCTCAATCCTGAGCGGAACAAGAACGGGCGATTCGAATACCTTGTTACACCTACCAATGAGGTTCCTTCGATCGAACTTTCCAACTTTCAACCAGGTACGAGCTGCGTGCATCTTGAGATGCAGATCCCGCAGTTTAGCCAACGCACGACCCAGCCCACTGGGAGCCTGTGGTGGCTGCTGCAGAATGCGCTGTTCGACCCCGTATTGCCCTTCACTCTCGAAGAGCGTCGTGCGTCAATGTTAGAAGAGGGGAAAAAGTCGGATCCTAGGACGATCTCAGGGAACTTTACCCGGCTGATGGAAGACAAGCGGGACAAGGTTGAGCACAGTCATAGTGTCGACGTAACGGTTCGCCATGAAGATCAGGAAGCGACCGTCAAGGTGAACTACTGGGTATTGAAGGCGCCTGACGATGGTCGCGATATTCCTGTGGTTGCTTACGTTGACAGATATGAGCCGGTTGCCTTTACGTTCAACGGGCAGACGCATGGCACTGAGGATCGGCGTTTTGTGAAGGAGGAACTCCGTCTCCCATATCTGACGGATTACCTGATCATCCAAATTGAACTCGATCACCTTTCGGGACAAGCACGACGCGCTCTTGTGACGTCAACGAGAGAGGCACTAAAGAAAGCTGGCCTCTACGACGAACTCCTACAGGAGATTGCAGCGGCGCTCGCGGATGATGAGGCCCTCGGCGAACTTAATGAGAAGCGCAAGGAGCGCCTTCTCTCGCGCCACTCTGAAGCTGAGCGCGAGAAAATGAAGCAGAGGTTCGCTCGGTTGATGGAGAAGTTCCGAGCGGGCATCGACACGACAGCCTCTGGCAAAGGAAGCTCAGGCTCGGGCCGGCCACCATCGAAGGCAGGAACCCGCCAGCAGCTCGATCCACTGCCAACCAAAGATCACCCTACGTTCATTAAGATTGGAAACTCGCAGAAGCCGATCCCGATCCGCGTTGATCGTCACGCGATTCTTCGCTTGGAGAGTGACGCGCCGGACATGTACCTGCGGGACAACAGGCAGGCGAAGCTCGCTCTGGCTTTTGAGCCGGAAGGGCTCCTTACTGAAGTGAGCCGCTCGGATTTCGTAGGGGGCAGGGCACGCATTTCGCTGAGGCCTACCGAACGGGCAACTCCGGGGACTAATGGCTCGCTGTCAATTTTTCTCTTCACCCCGGACGAGAAGCGTTTCTCGGACAAGGTGAAGTTCCGGCTGCTCCCAGCAGAAGAGGCAGAAACGGCTGGTTCGCAAAGCCGAGCAAAGGTTCAGGTGCCAGAGCCGATCGCAGTCTATCGCGACGAATGGCTTCGGCACCGCTGGGATGAGACGAGCGTTGCGAAGGTGGAGGACTCGGGAAGCGAGACTCAAATCTTCATAAACGTGGAGAACCGGCACTTGGCTCGTTTGCTTCAAACCGGTGCATACCAGGAGATTGGGATTACACGGATGAGGAATAACTTTCTCCTTTACACGGCCTTCTACGCTTGGACCCATCACGTGGCGACCAAGGAGGTACATGGCACTGGTCTCAGCGGGAAGGAGTACGAAGACTACAAGGAGAAAGAACTTGACCGGGTAGCGCAAACGGTCGTTTTCGCGATCTCTTCTTCCAGCCAACAGAAAGAGGAAGAGGACTGACATGGGAAAGAGCGGTCGTCATCCCATTCATAGTATGTGCAGCTATCTTGGCTGCTTTCCCCCTGAAGTTCCGCGACGCGTTCTTGAAAAATATGTGCCGGAGCGGGGCTTGGTCGTTGATCCGTTCTGCGGGTCTGGCACCACGCTTGTTGAAGCCCAGTTGAGCAAGCGAAAGTGTATTGGGGTAGATCTCAATCCACTGGCTATAGCGATCGCGACTGCTAAGGTTCAGCGAGTTGAGGTTGATGCAGTGAAGGCACGCCTTCGGGAACTTGCCCGAGGCTTCGGGGGAGATGCTGACACAGAAGCGGTCCCCGACGATGTCCGGATCATCTTTCATCCCCGGACGCTGGCGCAGTTAGTCCATCTTCAGGGAGCATTAGACCTATCTCGTCCTGAGGACCTCTTCCTGCGCGGGGCATTGCTGGGGATCATGCACGGTAAGCACCGCAAGGATGGTGGTACGGCGTACCTCTCAATTGACATGCCTAACACCTTCAGCATGTCGCCTGAATATGTGCGGAAGTTTGTCCGCAGACATCGGCTTCACCAGCCTCCAGTAGATGTATTTGTGAAACTGAAGGAGAGGGTAGAGTGGCTTCTTCGAGATGGCCCGCTGCCTGAAGGTTCGTCTGCAGCGGTCGTTCAGGGCGATGCCACTCGCTTAGCCGATCTGCTGAAGAGGCTCGAAGTCGAGCAGGTGGATGCCGTGGTAACTTCGCCTCCCTATCTCGGCGTTCTGCGCTATGGGGCCTTCAACTGGATACGGTTGTGGTTCCTTGGTTACCAGCCAGCAGCAGTCGATCGGACGCTGGACGGCACTGACTCGCTCGACCGTTACCTAGCATTCATGACGAGCTTTCTGATGGGAGCCTCCAAAGTACTCAAACAAGGAGCTCCACTGATCTTGGTAATTGGGGATGTTAAGGAGTTTGGCTCGGAAGTTAGGCTGGCTGAGAGGGTCTGGGAAGAACTCAAAGAGCTTGTGCCTTTTGAGTTTGAAAATTTGATGGAGGACCGCTTCGACGAGGGAGCCAAAACCACGCGTATTTGGGGGGAAGAGAGGAAGGGGCGCGCTACTCCAATGGATCGAATACTCGTACTTCGGAAGAAAAGGGGCCAAGCGGCTCGTTCGCGGACCCCTGTGGCTTTAGTGCCTCGTGATTCGGGCCGTTGACTTTCATGGCAGCGGATGGCGACCTGCGCGGACGGTTGAGCCAGACTATGCCAACTCCAGAGCAGATTGCCTGTACGAAGGTCGTCGTTCGTTGGTACCTCTCCACATACTTCCGGGCCTGTGACGAGCCTGGAACGCTGGCAACTTTCGCAAACAGAAAGATCGTGGGTAGCTTTGCGATCAATGCTGATGCAATTCGCGCGAATGAGCCCACCGCCCTCTTCAAGTTGTTGATCGCGACGATCATGTTTCAGAGACGCCGGGACGTCGTTGTCCACGCCCTTATGCGGAACCTAAGACCACATGAGGTTAGGGAACTGTCTTCTCAGCGTGTGTTATTAGACCTCGCTCGGTCGAACTTCTGTCGACACTCGGCCACGCGAGAGGCACTGCAGAGCCACTGCGATCTACGCAAGACGAGCTCTGGGATGCCAACATGCTCGGTTCCGCACTCAGAGGACTGTTATCTCAAGCCTGAGGCATCCCCTCATTTTGCGAGCAGGCAGGCAAGCGTTGACTGGGCCGTCTGATGCAATAAGTAGGGTGTAGCGGCCACTACTTGACCGGTGAGGTCATCGGCCATCAACGAGGAGCAGGTTCGTACCTTCCTGGAGGGGTTGTTCGGGGAGGATTTGCACGCCAAGCGAGTGCTGTCGCTGACGCTGGCGACGCTGGGAGTGGTCCACGCGGCCAGTCTGTCGGTGTACGCCATCGGGCAGGCGGTGGCGC
>NZ_JBJMQP010000101.1:0-3783 GCF_045802625.1 Hyalangium sp.
AAAGCCGGACGTGGCGCTCGTGGACGTGATGATGCCCGTGATGGATGGGCGCGAGCTGCTGCGCGAGATGCACGCGGACGCCCGGTGGCGGGACATCCCCGTGGTGATGATGAGCGCCGTGTCTCAGTCCATCCTCACCCGCGACGGGCCGCTCGTCTGCGCCGACTTCTTCCAGAAGCCGTTCGACTTGTGGAAGCTCCTCGATCGGCTCCGCGAGCTGACGGGCATGCACGAGCATCATTGAGTTCGGGCGGGGGCTGCCTTCGAGGAGGGAGGAGCCGCGGGCAAGAAGCGCAGGAGGACGGCCGCGATAGAGAAGCACTGCCAGGGCGTGGAGAGCGAGTATCTGCTCTTCACGCTCATGGATCATCGCGGCTGCGTTATGGTGATGAGGTGTAGGCCGGCTCCGCGCGAACCACAAAAAAGTCCGAGAGCCCGTTCGTTACCACCCGGGAATGTCCCTTGAAGCATCCGCGAATCTTCGGCTTGTAATGACAAGCCTTTGTTGGAGAGCAATCCATTGCCTCTCAGAACGTGATCATCCGGAATCAGTAGAAGACACCGTCCAATTTCTCCACTATGGCCCGGATGGCTTCAGGGGTGGTGCCGTACTGCTCGGCGAGTTCTGGCGCTGAATATGTCACGGCCACGGTTGAGGGGGGAGCCTGCGCGAAGCCCTCTATGCGGATGGGACCGATGTCCCCAGGCCAGGAATAGGCTCTCAGTTCCCGCCACCTGCGCACCGGGTCGAAAAGGGTGAAGCACGGCCAGCGGGGAAAGCGCAACGTGCGGACGTCACAGCTGAGAAACCGAGTCCCATTCAAAGACGCTTCCGTGAAGTCGCAGTCCTCAATGCTTGCCTCCCCTGGAAAGGATGGACGCTCCCCAAAATCATTGCCGCTAAAACGGCCCTTGAACCGGCAGCCTTTCAAGTGGACTGAACGCCACTGGAAGTTCTTCAGCACCCGCTTGACCTCAATCGTGCAGTCGATGAGCCGAGTCCGCGCGATCACCAGATCTCGCGCGGAAACTCTGATAACGAGGGTGCAATTCTTCAGCGTCAGGTTGTGCCCCAGATAATAGACTTCAGTGGCGCTGTCTAAAACGAGGTGCTCGTTCACGATCTCTCGGTCGCTGAATTGAATCATGACACCTCTGGGTTCTTTCACTCTAGGCACTCAGAACGTGATGAGCCGGAAAAACTCCTCCGCCATCCGTCGCCCGTGCAACTCCATGTTACTGATGGTACCTGAGAGCACCTCGTACTTGAGCCCGGTGGAAGGATCAACTGCGTCAACGCCGGTCTTGCTCCAGCGAAGTGCTGGGAATTCGTCTCTCAACACGCTCTCGACCCACTGTCCCCGGAACATGCGCTCCA
Organism: Hyalangium sp.; assembly: GCF_045802625.1. Classification (NCBI taxonomy): domain Bacteria; kingdom Pseudomonadati; phylum Myxococcota; class Myxococcia; order Myxococcales; family Archangiaceae; genus Hyalangium; species Hyalangium sp. The sequence continues at coordinate 1,379 of NZ_JBJMQP010000101.1, forward strand.
TGAGGTTGGCTCTCATGTACTCGCCCTTCTTGAGGGCTTCAGCAATGGCTGCCGTTTGAGCATCGGTCAGTTCGCTGCGGCTCCACTGCCTGGCCACACGCGGGGCGGCCTCCTGGAGCGTATCCCCCACCGGATCCCTGGGCGGTATGTCCCGGACGGACCTGTTCGCTGGCACGTGCCAGCGCTGACCGTTGAACGCCACCTGCCGACTGCCTCCCTGGTGGCGGATGATCAGGGTGGCTCCCTCCTGCTCCTCCACGGCTTCCGCCGCCGCTCCGCCTCCAGGGCGGCGCACCATCAGGGTGAAGGTGTCCTCTTCGTCCGCCGCCACCGCCTCCACCTCGCCCACCTGCCCCAGGCTCAGCCCTTGCGCCTCCGCCCACTCCGCCGCCTGCTCGAACCCGGGCAGCATCGGCAGCTTCTCGGCCAGCTGCCCCACTCCCGACAGCGCTGCCGTCACCAGCATCAGCACCACCCGCGCCGTGTTCTCTCCTATCGCCCGGCGGAACTTCTCGCTGGCCTGCTCAATCTGCTCGTAGCGCGTGGCGCGATCCACGTCGTGCACCAGTTGTCCCCACTCATCCATCAGGCTCCACAGCGTGTGCACCGGCAGCCACGCCAGCAGCGCCACGGTCAATCCCGCCGCCAGCAGCTTCGAGGTTGGCTCGGGCAACAGCCACAAGAGCAGGTAGAAGCAGCACGTCCACGCAATCATGGCCACGAGCGCCTGAGGGGACACCATCCCCTTGAGCGCCACGCCCGTCTCCTTGAGTACGCCCTTGAAGGCCAGCGCCAGCCCCAGCGTGCGCAGATCCTCCCGCGTCAGCGTGGGCCCGTCCGTCAGCAATCCCAGGCAATCTCCCCCGTTGTACTCCCGCTGGCACAGCTTCAGGTACTCGCGCTTCAGCTCTGCCGCCGAGCCCGCATCCAACGGGCTGCTCTCCTCCAGCGGCATCAGCCGCACCACTCGCCCATGCTCCACTTCCGCCAGCAGCCCGGCTTGCAGCCCTCCCTCCATCAGCAAGCGCCCCGTCTCCATCGGCGGCTCGGCAGTGCGCACCGTCCGCGCGATTGTCCGCATGGCCCGCTGGAAGTCCTCCCGGCTCACCTCCACCGGTTCGCTTTGCCCACTGTTGGCGGTGAGCACATGCAACTCGTAGCGCATGGCGGCCAGCTCCGCCTCGTAAGGGTCCACCTGCGAGTACAGCGCTCGGGGCGTACTCGCACAGCCCGTCAACACCGCCATCAACAGCGCCCCTGCTTGCTTCCAGCGCATCCCTCACCTCCAGGAGGCGTCCACGCTAGGGAAGCCTCAGCGGCCAAGCGATGACGCAGGGAGTCCCTACCATGGGCCCAACGCTGCCGGTCCCATGCTCCCACACCTTGTCTCGTGAGGGGCCCTTTCTTCCGGGAACAGCCTGTCATAGATGGAGCCTGCCGAGATAGGCCTTAGCGGAAGCTCGGCCGGGACGAGTTGATACGGCGGCATCAGTGTGTCAACCGATGTAAATGTCGTCGTCCACGCTGAACTCATACGTGATCGTTTGTGCCTCGGCAGGACTCTTGGACAATATTGTGCGCCAGAATGAGTCGCCAAACATTCCTTTTAAATACATGTATCTGCATACATCGATCAACTTACTGCGGTCTCAGTTTGTCTGCCCAGAGCGCACGTCGTAGTTATCTTCTAGTTCATAGAAAGTCGGCACGTCCTTTTTCAGCCATCGAGCGTCCAGGTATTGCCCAAGCTTGGAGACCTCGTCCTTGGTTGTCCAGAACTGATCGGCGAAGGGCTTGTGAAACTCCGTGGAGTCGTGAAACGCAGGGTAGACGCTGTTCTCCCAAGCATACACATATGCATCAGATAGTGCCGTCTTACTACTCTTGGTCTTAGCGGCGACGAGTACGCTGAAGCGGGCCATCTGAAAGAGTCGGCTATCTTCAGAGTGGCCAAGGCCCAGTTCAATCAGTCGGCGTACTGCCACCGAGCGATTTGGGACACTTGTTTGCTCACGGCGCCACTCGTCAATGCGATCCAGAATCTCGGGGTCAAGCCGCAGTTCAAGCCGTTCGGTCTTGCTATTCATTCTACGTCTGTCCGTATGAATACCGGAAGTTCCGGTGGCATCCCGTAATGTACGGCGGTTGTACGACTCGGCTGGGGCTACTTGAGCCCGCTGGAGTATGAGCGTGCCGCCCAGAGGCACCCGGCTCAGGGAGGCCCGTTCAGGTCCATATAGGTGCGCCGGGCGGGCACCGAGTAAAAGCGCCCCTCGGGCAGCACGTAGGCGGTGAGCCGGCCACCGTAGACACAGCCCGAATCCAGCCCGAAGGCATGCGGGTGCTGCTGCAGGCCGCGCAGCGCATCGTGCCCGAAGAGGACGAGCTCCGGCCCAGTCCAGAGG
>NZ_JBJMQP010000102.1:0-2244 GCF_045802625.1 Hyalangium sp.
GAGTTCTTCCTTCATGGCCCCCAGCACCTTGCTCTGAGCGATGGCCATGGCCAGAGCGTACTTGGCATCCCCATCCAAGAAGGGCTTGTCCACCAGCAGGCGCAGGCAATCTCCACTTCCCCAGCCTTGCTCGCACCACAGCAGGTAGCGGCGCTTCAGCTCCTCATCCTCGGGCAGCAGGCGCAGGTCCCGGGTGCTCCCCGGCGCTGAGGCCATGAGGCGCTGGCTCCTGCCCTCGTACCGGTACCAGCCGCTTCGCTCGGGCAGTCCGAAGACCTGCCGGGCATGCTCCAGGGGCCGCTCCACTGCAGGCACAGAGAGGGCCTGTTGCGCGACGGCCTTCTTGAACTGCTCTTCGCTCAGCGCCAGCGGCTCCACGTCGCGGCGCGGAGTGTGGACGATGGGCGCGCCCTGGCCTGTGTCCAAGCGGACGACGCCCCTCGTTGAGGCGCTGCACCCGGAGAGGAATGCGACCAGCAGCAGGACCGCCGAGCGCGGCATGTGGGGCCTCCTGGCCATGGCCCCCGCACGCACCGAGAGCACCACCCGAGATTACAGGGGCGCCATGATAGGCCCGTCAATCACGGGTGGAGACGATCCTCGTGAAGCGGGATTTCGATCGCGGCCAGCGCGGCCACGGCCGACGTGTACCCCAAGGGAAGGTGACCCACGCGCTCGGAAGAGGGCAACATACCCTGGGTAAAGCGGTCGACGGCGCCGAGCGCCCTGCCGTATCCTGGCGTGCTGGAGATCCAGTCCGAGCAATTCACTCATGCCCATCAAGAGATCCGAACTCTAACGAGAAGATGTCCGAGGTGCTCGACGCTCTGATCGAGCAGCGCAAGCAGGCGGCGCTGAGCTACCAGGAGTACCTGGCGAAGATCGTCGAGCTGACCCGGCAGGCCAAGGCGGGCCCCAAGGCGGGGGCATATCCGGCGTCGCTGGACACGCCAGCTCTGCGGGCCCTCTATGACAACCTCGGCCGGGACGAAGCGTTGGCCATCAGGGTGGATCAGGCGGTGCGGACCCGCATGCAAGACGGCTGGCGGAGCAACGCCATGAAGACGAAGCGGGTCCGGCAGGCCATCGCGGGCGTCATCGGCGACGAGGCTGAATTGATCGACCGCACGCTCGAGCTGGTGAAGAGCCAGAATGACTACTGAGACGCACCACCTGACGGTCAGCGGTATTCGGGTCTCGGTTGTCCGGAAGGAGATCAAGAATCTCCACCTTGGGGTGTACCCGCCCGATGGACGGGTGCGAGTCGCAGCGCCCTTGGCAGTGTCGGACGCGGCGGTACGCGTGGCGGTCATCGGCAAGCTGGGCTGGATTCGCCGGCAGCGAGCTGCGTTCGACACCCAGGTGCGCGAGTCCAAGCGAGAGATGGTCAGCGGGGAAAGCCACTACTTCCTCGGGCGCCGCTACCGGCTCGCGGTGGTGATGAATCACGGCAAGAGCGGCGTCGTTATTCGCAACCGCACCATCATGGAGCTGCGGGTCAGGCCCGACTTGACGACTGATCAGCGGGAGCGCGTGTTGCAGCGGTGGTACCGGGATGTCTTGCGCGAGCTCGCCACGCCGCTCCTCGCGAAGTGGCAGAGCGCGCTCGGCGTCACCGTCGATGGGTGGGGCATCAAGAGGATGAAGACCCGGTGGGGGTCGTGCAACGCCAAGGCGCGCCGGGTGTGGCTGAACCTTGAGTTGGCGAAGAAGCCGCCGGAGTGCCTTGAGTACCTCATCGTCCACGAGTTGATGCACCTGCTCGTGCGCAACCACGATGATCGCTTCCACGCGCTGATGGATCGGCACTTCCCGAAGTGGAGGGCCACCAGGAAGACACTGAACGCGGCACCCCTGGCCCACGAGATCTGGGATTACTGAGCCGTGCTCCCTCCCGCCGGGGAGGCCGGGGAGGAGGCGGAGCCGCAGGAGGGGAACCCGTCATTGGCCCCAGGGGTAGAGGAGCCAGCAGGGCGCCCAAGCCCGCTACCACCAACGCATGGCGACCGTGGAACCGGTCTTCTCCTCCCTGGAAGACAGCATGAGCTTCCGCCGCGGCCAGTTCCCAGGACGACCTACAGGCCTCCGGCTCTATTCTGATCAATCCTCACCGGTGAGGAGCGGTGAGGTGGGGGGTGGCGCTCCTCACCGGTGAGGAGCGGTGAGGGGGGCGCTCCTCACGTGGAAACCGTCCCACCGCTGAGACGTAGGCTCCCGTGAGCAGGCAGCGCACACCCCGGAAAA
>NZ_JBJMQP010000103.1:0-81345 GCF_045802625.1 Hyalangium sp.
CCCTGTCGTCCCCCCGCCTCAGGCCCGTCCGCAGAGCAAGCGGACGGACCCGAGCAACGTCCTGGAGCACGGCGAAGGCCCTGCCCCAGCGGCGCGCTTAAGCGGTGCGGCGGCGGCGCAGGCGCTCGGCGACAACCGCGAGCAGCAGGGCCATGGGCGCGCCACCCGCGGCGGCGCAGCCCCCCTTGTCATTGTTGTCCGGCGGAGGGGGGTTGTCCGTGCCCGCATCCGGCGTGCCCGCATCCGGCGTGGAGCTGCCGGTCACCTGGATGTCCAGGGTCGTGGACGCGGAGTGGTCCAGGGTGTTGTTGGCATCGCCGTTGACCGAGTTGCCGCTGGCATACAGCGTGACGGTGCGGCTGGAGCTGGGCGCCACCAGCGAGAAGTCGAAGCGGGCCTCGCCGTTGGCGAACGGCTTGGGCGCCGTGTGGGTCAGCTCCCCAGCGGCGACCTGCAGATCCGTCCCCAGCTTGTTGAGCGTTCCGCCGTTGTTGCTCACCGCCACGTTCATGCCGGCCTTCACGGCCGGGCCGCCCGTGATGACGAGCGAGTAGGTGCCAGTCTCGCCTGCGGCGAGGCTCGTGGGCCCGGTGAGCTGCACCACCGGGATGGCGGCGCTGGGGTTGCCGCCATGGCAGGTCGAGTCCATGCAGGTCATGCCCTGCTTGCCAGAGCGACCCGTGATACCCGCGCTGTTGGCGTGGGCCGTGAGAGAGAAGAGGCTTGCCGCCAGCACGCCAGCGACGCCAAGAGAGAAGCGCTGCGAATGCATTCGACCTCCGAGAGATGGGGAGGCCTTACTTAGCGCGGAGCTCCATCGGCGCGCACGAAGCTCCGCATTCGCCACGCCGCCTCATCTCGCCATACGGCCTATTTCCAGAGCCACGCGAAACCTTCGCGTAGCGCCTCGCGTCCTCCGTGCTCGAGCACCACTCCGTGGCACACCACCACACGCTCGAAGTCCCAGCTCAGCACCGACTCCAGGGACGTGCGCAGCGCGGCGCGATCCTTCACGAGCGACTTGAGCAACAGCGTCGGCGCGAGCTTGCCGTACGTTCCGCTCAGCCGCAGGTACGCGCGCGTGAGCCAAGAGGGAGACTCGCGGATGTGGAAGGCCACGTCCGTCAGCAGCAGCGTCTTCGAGGGCCGGTGCAGGAAGGCGAACTCCTCCACCTTGGGAATGCCGCGCAGGCGCTGCTGGCTGATCACCTCCGCGTAGCCCGCGTCCGGCGTGTCCGTCAGCTCCACGTCGATGCGCAGCTCCGGCTGCTTGCGGCGCAGCTCCGCCAGCGCCACCACCCGGGCCTCCGGGTACGCCACCGCCCAGTCCTTCAGATGGAGGTGGTGCATCAGGTTGGGCGCCACCAGGAAGCGCACCGGCCCGAGCGCCTCCACCGCCGCGCGGGCCGCCGGCTCGAAGCGCACCGGCGAGTGGATCCACAGGCCTCCGTCTGGCAAGCGGATCACCGTCATCCGCCCTCCCAGCTCCAGCCCCCCGGTGCGCAACGGCACCTCCAGCACGTGAAGCGCCTCCGTCAGCTTGATCAGCATCAGGGCCCCCTCCCACATGTCCTACATCTCTGACGCAAACCTTGCAAAGTTTGCGGAGTGAAAAGTTTGCGACCTGCAAGCGCCTGCAAAACAGGAGGTGCGGGGGGGCTCGGCCCTGTGCTTCCAAGATCTTACATGGGCTTCCGTTCAGGGCCGGACTTTGCAACAACTGGGGGTCCCCAGGAGGTCCCCCTTGCCCGCCTACTCCCGCCACCGCCGAGGCTTCACGCTGATCGAAGTCATGACGGCCGTGGTCATCATCATCATCCTGGCTGCCCTGGCCGTCTCCTACATGGTCTACGGCATGGGCAAGGCCCGGATGAACAACGCCGTGTTCGACGCGACGGCGATGATCAACGGCGCCCAGCTGCGCGCCCTCAGCCACGGCGTTCCCCACTACGTCCTCATCCACCAGCTGCCCGCCTTGAACAACCGGGTGCGCCTCCAGGTGCTGGAGCGCCCGGACAGCGGTCCGGCCCCGGCGGACTGGAACGCCCTGGACCTGAACTTGAAGAGCCCCCAGGAGGCCCTGTCCTATACGCACTACAAGACGGACGGCACCACGGAGATCCTCAACGCCCCCCTGCGCGATGAGATGGTGCTGGGAGACGGAGCCGGCGTGAGCGCCAGCGGGCTGGCCTTCCTGGATCTGGACTCGACCCGCGTCCCCAAGCCGCTGCCCGCGCCCTTCAGCGCCATCCCGATGACCACCCCCACGTTCACCCCCACGGACAAGGACAAGCCCACGCCGAGCCTGCTGGCGGGCTGCAACTTCTGCGTCACCAGCGCGGGCCACCCCTATGGGCTGCTGCGCTTCAACTCGGACGGCACCATGCAGGTGCTCACCGGCAACGCCGCCTCCGGGGCCGTGATCGCCTTCGCGCCCAACACCACCTCCGAGCAGGGCTTCCAGCCGAAGCTGCTCACCGTCTCCGCGCCCGCGGGCGCCACCGTCGTCTTCTAGGAGTCCGCCATGCCCCTGCGACCCGCTCGCCTGTCCCCGCGCGGTACCAGCCTCATCGAGGCCATGGCCGCCCTTGTCGTCTTCTCCGTCGGCATCCTCGGCGTCATGCAGATGAATGTGCTGGCCAGCCAGCAGAACAACCTGGCCCGCGCGCAGACGGCCGCCAGCCGGATCGCCCGCGATGTGGCCGACTCCTTCGAGCGTCTGCCCTTCAACCACCCCATGCTCAACAAGCCCACCGGCCTGCTCGACACGGATCCCGCCTTCGGCGACATGACCAACACCGACGGCCTGGTGAAGCTGCAGGATGCGATCATCCCCGTGGCCGGCGTGCGCCCCATCCTGGGCGCCGCGGACGCCATCTTCTCCTCCGAGGGCCAGAGCAACTTCTACCAGGTGGCCTGGCGCGCGCGGCAGATCCCCGACCCGGACCGCGGCAACCAGGTGGATCAGATCCGCGTCCTCATCATGGTGCGCTTCCCCACGCCGGGGGGCGGCATGCGCCAGGTGAACACCTGGGCCATCAAGACGGACCCCAAGGTCGTCGTCGCCGACCCTCAGACCTCTCTGGAGTTCTAACCCATGCCCACGTCCCCTCGCGCTCGTGGATTCACCCTGCTGGAGCTGCTGGTCGGCGCCGCCGTTGGAGCGGTGGTGCTGGTGGGCATCAGCCTCACCTTCATCTCGCAGGCCCAGCAATATCAGTCCCACGCCAGCCGCCGCGCCATCCAGGCCAACGCCCGCCAGTCCCTGGGCTTCCTGGAGCGCCACCTGCGCGTGGCCGGCTATGGCGTCGACCCGGACCGGGCCATCCTCGCCTACGACTCCTACAACGCCGCCACGGATCTGCAGGATGTGGGGTACCCGGACGCCTTCGTGGTGCACTGGCGGGATCCGCTCTTCGCCCGGAGGGTCGTCGCGGCCACCCCCGCCGTCCTCACCCTGGACCAGCCGCTGAAACAGCCCATGCGCCTGGGGCAGATCCTCCTGGTCATCTGCTCTCCCAACCCCAGCCCCACCTCCTTCGCCGACCTGGCCATCAACAGCACCCCGCCGCATGCCTTCATCACGGTAGGCAAGTACATCAACGCGGGCACCGCCACCATCAACCTGGACACCACGGCCCCGTCCTCCGCCCCCAACTCGCCCACGCGCGGCCCGGGCCGGCTCTTCCATGAGCAGGCGACGCTGGGCGGCGCCGGTGACTGCTTCCACAATGCCACCTACCCGCCCATGGTGGTGCTGGTCCACCGCGCGGCCTTCTACGTGGCCATGTTCGACAATGATGGCAACCCGGCCACCCCCGAGCGCACCCCCTACCTGATGATGCACCCGGGCGTGGACATGCCCACCGCCACCAAGCTCGATGGCGACGGCACCATCGACGCCAACGACGCGGTGCCCGTGGCCGAGGGCATCGAGCAGCTGCAGGCGGCCTACATCCTCGACACGAACGATGCCTCCGCGAACAAGACGCCCATGGTGCTCGGGGTCGACACGGTCATGGACGCCACGCACTACGGAGAGAACTGGGAGCAGAAGGATCCGCTGCTGCCCACCGGCTGGGCCTTCAACCCCTTCACGACCTACCCCACCCGGCTGTTCCCCATGCAGGTGGCTCCTTTTCTGACGCTGCCCCAGGCCCACCTGAGGGATCACCTCGCCAACATCCGCCAGGTGCGCGTGACGCTGGTGGCGCGCAGCACCGTGCCGGACCCGCAAATCCCCGGCGACAACCTGCTGACGCGGTTCGATGGCTCCCCCTACCCGACGGGCCCCACGCTGGCGGACGGCACCAAAGCCTGGCGCCAGTTGGAGAACCTGACCCAGGGGACCATCGCCGCCGCCTTCACACCCTCGGGCGGCCACTATTACCGCACCATCGTGCGGCAGTCTGTCGCCCCCAAGAACATGCTGATGAACCGGCAGTTCGTCCCCGTCACCCCCGGTGGAGGTTAGCCCTCGTGCGTCGCACCACTCCCAATCCCCGAGGCATGGCGCTCGTCATGGCCATGATCGTCGTCGTCCTCATCACCCTGCTGGTGGCGGGCGCCATCTCCTTCACGGGCACCGAGCGCTCCGCCTCGGAGGTCCAGTCCCAGCAGGACGTGATGTCCTCCTGCATCCAGGCCGCGCGTAACCTGTTCCTCTCCAAGGTGCAGATGACCATGCTGCCCGTCGTCGATCCGTCCGCCGCCACCTCGGCCAAGGTGCTGCCCATCTCCTTCTCGCAGGATCTGAACGGCTTCTCGGAGAAGCTGAACGGCGCACAGGTGAGCCCCAGCTTGAGGACCGGCCACCTCGGGGAGCTGCAGAGCTGGAGCGCCAAGAAGGTGACCACGCTGGATGACCCCATGGCCCAGGTCAACGACAACACCATGGTCACGGGCGAATCCCACGTCCCGGCCTTCTACATCGTCACCGCTGTGTGCCGAGAGGACACAGCGGACCCCGCAAGCGCCGAGCGCGAGATCGAATTCATGGTCCGAGTCGGCTTCTAGAATCGAATTCCAAAGGAGAATCCCCCTATGCACTCCTGGACTCGCACCCTCTTTCGTCTCTGCCTGGGCCTGACGGCCCTGGGCGCGGCTGGCGTCGCCTATGCCGAGCTTGGCGACCCCGCCGGCAACACCGCCGCCTGCTGCCAGCTCACCACCTCCATGGTGAACGACGTCATCCGCGGCAAGGACTCCTCGGGCGACGAGAAGTTCTTCAGCTCCGACGGCGCCCCGCCCAACATCCACTTCCTGGTGGACCTCTCGAGCTCCATGCGCGAGCTGCCGCAGCTCATCGACAGCGGCCACAAGGACTTCTTCGACATCACCGTCAACGGCTGCAACAACCCGCGCCTGGACGCGTTCGAGGTCAGCCGCGGCTGGAACCCGGCCACGCAGTACCCCATTCCGGATCCGGGCACCGGGCTGGGCTCGGACAACGGGTTCCCGGACCTGTTCAAGGACGACAAGTTCTACGGGTACATGTTCTGGAACGACAGCAGCAGCCCGGCCTACCAGTGGGACAACAAGGAGCAGGCCTGCCAGCAGCAGGTGCCCAACTGGGACACCACGGGGGCCTCGGACTACGCCACCTGCGTCAACTGCCTGGCCACCAAGGGCTACTGGAAGCTGCCGACGGCCACCCAGCGTGACACCGCGCCGTTCCAGAACCGCGATTTCATCTTCTGGGGCCGCTTCCTCAACTTCAACCCGCCCAAGTACGTCACCGCCCGGGCGGTGCTCAAGCAGGTGATCAAGGATCTGCGCCGGGTGCGCGCCGGCATCAGCGTCTTCACCACCAACTCGACGCTCACCTCGCTGGTCCAGGGGCAGAACCCCTCGTGCAAGCAGATCGCCAACGACGCGAGCTCGTTCGACAGCAACCGCGCCAGCTTCATCAACGGCGTGAACGGCTGGACGTTCACGACGGGCACGCCGCTGGGTAAGTCGCTGCTCAACGTGGGCTACTACTTCACCTCGGATGACAGCGTGTACAAGACCACGTTCGGCTTCGGCTCGAACTACAGCTACCCGAACGAGTTCGCCAACGGCCCGCTCACCCAGGAAGGCCGCAGCGTGTGCTGGGGCTGCCAGACCAGCTCGGTCATCATCATCACGGACGGTGAGCCCAGCGGTGACAACTTCACCAGCACCATGGCGGCGAAGCTGCGCGCGGTGAACGGCGGCCCGGTGTACTGCCCGGACTCCCGGCCGTGCAACTCAGGCACCACCAACAACACCCGCGACAAGGGCCGGCTTGACACCGACCCCTCGGATGACAACCCCCTGTTCTACCTGGATGACGTGGCCAAGATGCTCTACACGCAGGACCTGCAGGCGAACACGCCGCCCGTCGTGGGCGACTTCAACACCGCGGGCAAGCAGAGCGTCATCACCTATGCGGTGGGGTTCGGAACCAGCAGCAACCTGCTGAAGAGCGCGGCGGATGTGGGCGGCGGCCTGTTCTACACGGCGGATGACGCGGCCTCCCTGAAGCAGGCGCTGCTGGACATCATCAACAACGTGCAGACGCGCGCCACCTCCTTCTCGAGCGCCGCGGCCGCCACGCTGCAGGTGCACGGCGCCAGCGCCGCGATCATTCCCCGCTTCAAGCCGGCCCGCTCCAAGGCGATGCCGTGGCAGGGCCTCCTGTACCGCTTCAACCTGTGGAACGAGAACGTGGAGCCCTGCACCCCGAAGGGCGTGGGAGACAAGAACAATGACGGCGACTGCCTGGACACGTTGCTGATCGACAAGGCGGGGGATGCCGTGATCGAGAACGACGATGGCGGCTTCGTGAAGCTGCTGCAGCCGCTGGTGCCGGCCGTGCCCTTCTGGGAGGCGGGCAACGTGCTCAAGCCCTCCTCGTCCCCTTCGCAGGTGTGGAAGACCCGCAAGATCTACACCATCGTCGACAGCAACAATGACGGCCTGCTGGACTTCCGGGACACGCCGATCCCGTTCGACGAGGCCCACTCCAGCCAGCTGCGCGAGTACCTGGGCATCAGCCAGAACCCCAGCACGTGCGCGGACATCGCCGCCATGCAGGGTGTGGCCAGCCTGACGCCGGACGAGTGCGCCAAGGTGGTGATCCGCTGGTACCGCGGCGCGGATGAGCTCAACCCCGACCCGTCCAAGCGCGGCCCCAGCGGCTACGACAGGGACTTCCTGCTGGGCGACATCTTCCACTCCTCGCCCATCAGCGTCAGCCCGCCCATGGGGCGCAACTTCTGCGCCTTCAGCACCCAGTGCATCCAGTCGCTGTTCTCGGGCGCCACCAGCCAGCAGAACGACTACACGATCGCCACGACCACGGGCGTGAGCGCCTATGAGAAGTACGTGGATGCGGCCGGCCAGCGCGACGAGCTCACCCTGGTGGGCAGCAATGACGGCATGCTGCATGCCTTCCTCACCGGCGTCAGCACCGGCACCAAGGACTCCTTCACCGGCCAGATCAAGCACGACGAGGGCACGGGCCAGGAGGTGTGGGCCTTCATTCCGCCGGACATGCTGCCCAAGCTGCGCAACAACATCGGCAAGCACGCCTACTCCGTGGACAGCTCGGCCATGGTGCGCGACGTGTGGATCGACGGCGCGGAGGGCCAGGCCCCGGACGGCAAGAAGCAGTGGCAGGAGTACCGCACGGTGGCCGTGGTGGGCACGGGCCGTGGCGGCGTGCACCGCTTCGCGCTGGACCTGACGCGCTTGCTGGGCCGCAGCGCCAACGCGTCGCAGAGCGTGGTGCCGGACCAGGCCGGAGACTTCCTGTGGATGTGGCCGCAGCCGTGCGATCCGCTGGCGCTCCAGGTGGGCGAGAGCTTCTCCAACTTCGCCCCTCGCCCGGCGCCCATTGGCCCGGTGGCGCTCACTCCGCAGGCCGATGATGCCCTGCGCTCCATGTATGGCCCGGTTGGGGGCAGCCCCGAGTCCCCCTACCTGATCAACAACACCGCCGCGCGCGAGCGGTATGTCGTGTTCCTCAACGGCGGGTATGATCAGAGCATGACGCGAGGCCGCGGCATGGCCATCGTGGACATCCGCAGCGGCCATACAATCTGGAGCTTCTTCAACGGTGACGGCAAGAGCCTCTCCTCGCACCTGCTCTACCCGATTGGCGCCGGCATCAGCCCGACGGACATTGGCCGGGCGGACAGCCCGGCCAACGACGGCGACTTCCTGTTCGACACCGCCGCGGTGGGAGACTACGGCGGGCAGCTGTGGACCCTGCGCTTCTGGCAGCCGGGAACGTGGGACAGCGCCAAGAAGCAGGTGAACAACTGGTACGCCGCGCGCTCCTTCCGCACCGCCAACCTGGCGGGCAAGACCACGGACCCGGAGGCCATACGCCCGGCCTTCAGCTACATGGTGCTCGGCGCCCGCCAGCCGGAGACAGGCTTCTGGCGCGTCTACGTGGGCACCGGCGACCGGGAGAACAAGATGGACCAGGGCAGCATCTGCCGCCTGTCCAACCCGCGCGCCTGCGCCGCGCAAGGGTGCGGCGTCAACAACACCCTCACCATCAAGCGCGGCGGCTCCACGGTGATGACCAGCAACGCCACCCTCACGAGCTACCACTACGGCTCGGGCGGAGTGTCGGCGCCGTCGGCCACCACCAACTCCTGCGCCAGCGCCCAGGTCAACCTCACCTGGGACAACACCGCCGCCAACGGCTGCGGCAACGGCCTTGACGGCTCCATCATCTACACGTGCGATGGAGCAGACCCCACCAAGTGGAACTGCCGCGAGACGCAGAACGACTGGGCGGTGCTCAACTACATGTCCGCCGCGCTCTCCCCGCAGCGCTACTACGGCATCTACGCGTACGGAGGCTCGGACCCCAAGCGCAAGTTCAACACCGACGCCGAGGCGCAGACCTACGATAACAACCTGTACACCGACACGGACCTGGTGAATGTCAGCCAGTTCGACACCAATGGCCTGGTCGTCGACGCCAGCCAGCAGTCGGCCGCGCCGGCGGGCAAGGGGTGGTTCATCCAGTACGGCGCCACCAATGAGCGCACGGGCAGCACGGGGACGCTGCTGAACGGCTGCGTGTTGTGGAACTCGTTCGAGCCCAGCGGCGCCACCGGCGCGGTGTGCGCGACGACGGGCACCAACGTGGCTCGCCTCTACCAGTCCAACTACGCCACGGGCCGGGCCGACTGCTCGGTGGGCTTCTTCAACGGCTCCACGCACCAGTGGTCGCGCTACATCCCCTCCACCGTCATCTCGGACCCCGGCGAGCCCACGCCGCAAGTGGGTATCGGGAACGGGCAGATCCTGCGCGGGACGGTGACGCTGACTCCGGGCTCCGGCCCGCAGGGCGTCACGACCAACGCGAGCGACGAGGGCGTGAAGTCGCTGTACCAGATCGAACTCGACCGCCGCGGCCACGACTGCCGCCACGGCGCGAGCGGAGGGACGGCTTGCGACTGATGACCCCATGGAGGGCGGCGGCGCTCGCCGGGGCGCTGCTCTTCGGGGCCTGCTCCAAGGCCCCGGCCCCGGCCCCGGCACCCACCCCGCAGGCCCAGCCTCAGGCGGCCGCGGCACCCGCGGCTCCTGCCACCGAGCAGGAGCCCCAGGCCGCCGCGCCCTCCGAGGAGCCCGCCGCGGCTCCGGAGGAGGACAAGGGCCCTCCCCCGGAGTTCAAGATTGGCCAGTCGCGTGACGAGGTGATGCAGCGCTTCGGCAACTGCGCCGTGCGGCGGGTCTTCGAGCCCGCGGGCCCAGGCTCGCTGTACGTGGAGATCTACCAGCCCAAGGATGACGAGCACTGCCGCAAGCGCCTGGGCGAGCGCCAGTTCACCATCCGGGGTGGCTCGCTCTACCAGATCACCCCGGGGTTGATCCCTCCCGAGCCTCCGCGCGCCGCGCCCACGGAGGGCTGAGCCCCCGGCCCGCGGTGCTGTACGGCCTGCCTCTCCCCCCACTGGGGAGGGGCAGGGCCTGGGGGACAGTCCCCTGCTCCTCGCGTTCACGAGTCGAGCAGGGGCTTCGTCCCCGTTGATTTCCGCAGGCGCCCAGCATAGGCAACCCTTCTCTTTCCCCAGCACGAGGGTTGCTAGCACATGGCCGAGAAGCTCCTGCCCCGCGAGAAGGGCTTTTCCGAGTGGTACGTGGATCTCGTCCTGAAGGCGAAGCTCGCCGACTACTCGGACGTGAAGGGCTGCATGGTCATCAGGCCCAACGGCTACGGGCTGTGGGAGAACATGCAGCGCGTCCTGGACAAGATGTTCAAGGACCTGGGCCACAAGAACGCCTACTTCCCGATGCTCATCCCCGAGAGCTATCTGAAGAAGGAGGCCGAGCACGTGGAGGGCTTCAACCCCCAGCTCGCCGTGGTGACGCACGCGGGCGGCGCCAAGCTCGAGGAGCCCCTCATCATCCGGCCCACGAGCGAGACGATCATCAACCGCAGCTTCGCCAAGTGGATCCAGAGCTACCGGGACTTGCCCATGCTCATCAACCAGTGGGCGAACGTGATGCGCTGGGAGATGCGCACGCGGCTGTTCCTGCGCACCACCGAGTTCCTCTGGCAGGAGGGCCACACCTGCCACGAGACGGAGGAGGACGCGGAGAAGGAGACGCTGCAGATGCTGGAGGTGTACCGGGCGTTCGCCGAGGACTACATGGCGATGCCGGTGCTCAAGGGGCGCAAGAGCGAGTCGGAGAAGTTCGCCGGCGCGCTGCGCACCTACTCCATTGAGGCGATGATGCAGGACAAGAAGGCGCTGCAGGCGGGCACCAGCCACAACCTGGGGCAGAACTTCGCCAAGGCCTTCGAGACGAAGTTCCAGGGCCGCGACGGCAAGCAGCACCACGTGTGGCAGACGTCCTGGGGCGTGTCCACGCGCCTCATCGGCGGGCTGATCATGACGCACTCGGATGACGCGGGGCTGGTGGTGCCGCCGCGGCTGGCCGTCACGCACGCGGTGGTCATCCCCATCCTGGGCAAGGCCTCGGACGCGGAGAAGGCGCAGGTGCTGGAGAAGTCCCACGCGCTGGCGGCGGACCTGCGCCGCGCGGGGCTGGGCGTGGTGGTGGACGACGACGAGACCAAGGGCCCGGGCTTCAAGTACTTCGAGCACGAGCTGGTGGGCACGTGCCTGCGCGTGGAGCTGGGGCCGAAGGATCTGGCCAAGGACTCGTGCGTGATGGTGCGCCGGGACGTGAAGCAGAAGGAGTTCGTCCCGCTGGGCCAGGCGGTGGAGAAGGCCAAGGCGATGCTGGAGGCCATGCAGTCGGACCTGTTCACCAAGGCCAAGTCGTTCCGGGACGCGAACACCTTCGAGGTGAACTCCTACGAGGAGATGCAGAAGCGCGCCGAGGACGGCTTCATGCTGGCGCACTGGTGCGAGAAGCCCACGTGCGAGGCCAAGGTGAAGAACGACCTGGCGGCCACCACGCGCTGCCGGCCCTTC
This sequence comes from Hyalangium sp., assembly GCF_045802625.1. NCBI lineage: Bacteria > Pseudomonadati > Myxococcota > Myxococcia > Myxococcales > Archangiaceae > Hyalangium > Hyalangium sp. The sequence goes on from NZ_JBJMQP010000103.1 coordinate 11,436, forward strand.
GAGCTGAAGCAGGAGCCGGGCAAGTGCGTGGTGTGCGGCGAGGCCTCCCCGGGCCGTATCGTGTTCTCGAAGGCCTACTGATTCGAGGAGGAGCGGGCGGCCAGCGCGCGCGTGGGGACGAAGGTCGCCACCGGCTCCGGCTTGCCCTGCACGGGCAGCGGCGCGGCGGCGGTGAACTCGAACCGCTCCGCGCACCGCGCCCGCGTCACCTCGGAGACCAGGATGGACGCGCCGACCTTCTTGGTCAGCCCCTCGATGCGGCTGGCCAGGTTCACCGCGTCTCCAATCACCGTGTACTCGCGGCGCTGGTTGGGCCCCACGTCGCCCACCACCACGCGCCCGGTGTGGATGCCGATGCCGATGCTCAAGGGCTCCTCGCCGCGCTCGCGCCGCTCGGTGTTGAGCGCCTCCAGCGCCTCCAGCATCTGCAGCCCGCACTCCACCGTGGCCTGCGGGTGCTCCATCAGCTCCAGCGGGGCGCCGAAGTACGCGAGGATCCCATCCCCGATGAACTTGTCGAGCGTGCCCCCGTTGCGGAACACCACCTCCACCATGCGGGTGAGGTACTCGTTGAGCAGCGCCACCACCTGCGGGCTCTCCATCCGGTCCGCCATGGTGGTGAAGCCGCGGATGTCCGAGAACAGCAGCGTCACCTCGCGGTGCTGGCCGGTGTCGACGCCGGGCCCCAGCTCGGCGATGCGGCTGGCCACCTGCGGCGAGAAGTAGCGGCCCAGGCGCTCGCGCCGGGCCTGCTCGCGCGTCACGTCATGCACCAGCCCGAGCACCTGGCGGCTCACGAACGTGGCCGTCACCGCCGCCATCACCAGCACCAGCACCAGGGCCTGAGGGTAGACGGCGCGAGGCAGGCCCGCGCGCTCGCAGAGCAGCGCATCACAGAGGATGGCGACCCCGGTGGCCACGGCCACGCCCCCCCGGGACAACCCGAGCATGGCCACCAGCACCACCAGGATGACGTAGATGCCAATCGGCATCAGCGCCACGGCGACCTTGTTGGGGGTGAACAGCAGCGCCGAGAGCTGGATGAGGCAGATGGCGGGCATGTCGATCCCCACCACCCCGAGCGCCGGCCTGCTGCCGAGCGCCTGGAAGCGCCGCGCTCCCGCCCAGAGCGCCAGCGCCAGTACCAGGTACACCCTCAGCATCCATTGCGGCGTCTGCCAGTCGAACACCGCGGCGAAGACCAGCCAGCCCAGTACCCCTCCCGCGCGGAAGCGATTGAGCCACTCGCTGACCTGCGCGCGCCGCTCGTCCAAGCGCTGCTGGAGGAGCTCATCGACGCCTGATTCGGGTAGGGCCGTCAACACGTTACCCCTGACGGTAGCCCAGGAGCCCCTCCCCCGCCAGGAAGCCGCGGGTCCGCCATGCAGGGCGCGATGGACTATCGTGAAGGCCAATCATGGCAAGCATTGGACATGTCGCCGTCGGCATGGCGGTGGGAAGGTACGAGGCAGGAGCTTCCTCGCGCGGCCGCCTGGCCGTGGGCATGCTCCTCTTCTCCGCGCTGGCCCTGCTGCCCGACGCGGATGTCATCGCCTTCAAGCTCGGCATCCCCTACTCCGCGCCCTGGGGGCACCGGGGGGCCACGCACTCGCTGGCCTTCGCGGCGCTGGTGGCGCTGGGAGCCACGGGGCTGGCACCCCTGCTGCGCCTCTCTGCGTGGCGCACGGGCCTGCTCGCCCTGCTCGCCGTGGCCAGCCATGGCCTGCTGGACTCGCTCACCGACGGCGGGCTGGGAGTGGCGCTGCTCTGGCCCTTCTCGGACGAGCGCTTCTTCGCGCCCCTCCGCCCGCTGCCCGTGGCGCCCATCGGCACCCGGATGTTCTCCTCCCGTGGGCTGTACGTGGTGGCGGTCGAGTTCATCGCCTTCCTTCCCTTTTGGGCCTTCGCGCTCTGGCCACGCCGGCGCGCGGCCCGGGAGCCCTGAGCCATGCGCCTGTTCACCGCTGTCACCCTCGGGAGCACCATGGAGGCCCAGGCCACCTCGGGCATCGAGCGCCTGCGCGCCGTGGCCCCCAAGGCCCGCTGGGTCAAGCCCGAGGGTGTCCACCTCACGCTCGTCTTCCTCGGCGAGGTGGCCGAGGCCCAGCTGCCGGCGATCGGCGATGCGCTCACGCCGGTGTCTCACCACCACGCGCCCTTCACGCTCACCATCGAGGGCGGTGGCTGCTTTGGCGCGCCCCGCCATCCCCACGTGCTCTGGGCGGGCGTGAGAGGGAACACCGCCGCGCTGGAGGCGCTCCAGGCGGAGGTGGCCACGGTGCTGGAGCCGCTGGGCTTTCCTCGGGAGAAGCGCATGTACACCGCGCACCTCACGCTCGCGCGCTCCAAGGATCCCCGAGGGGACGCGGCCTTCCTCGAGTGCCGCCGCGTGCTCGAGGGCGAGCGCTGGGGAGAGGCGCACGTGGAGCACCTCATCCTCTTCGAGAGCAAGGGCGGGCACTACCTGCCACGCCTGGAGCTGCCGCTGGCGGGGCCCCAACTCCAGTTCCGCGACCGCTAAGTCATCGGGGCTAAGTCTTTTCAGGGGGCTGAACCGAGGCGCGATTTCTGCGTCACAACACGTGGGCGGCGCGGGCCTGCTCCAGCGTGTACTCCTGCCCGACGGTGGTGAAGGGGCCTGTCTTCTGGACGAGCCACGCGCGGGTGCCCGGAGGCATGTAGAAGTCCTCGTCGAAGGGAGCCAGCCCCAGGTGGCGCAGGTAGTCCTTGAGCATCTCAAAGGTGAAGCGGTCCCTCACCCGGCGCGCCTGGTACTGCTCCACCTGCTCGAAGGGGAAGGGTTCACCCTCCTGCTCGAAGACCCAGCGGCCTCCATCATTGGCCACCTCGATGGCGCGCACATAGTTGTGGCTCTTCCCCGGCTGCTCCGGGCCGAACACATCCAACATCACCCCACCATAGCGGCCGCCTTGGTCCTTGCGCAGCGTGTGGGGCACGGCGACCACCCGCAAGCACCGGATGCTCAGCCTCCGGGCCATGGCGCGTAAGGGGCTGGCGGCATCCGTCCCGGTCCACCCGTTCTCGACGTAGGCGGTCCAGACGCTGCGCGTGGGGATGAACAACTCCCGTTGTGTCTCCCCACTGGTCAGGGGCAGCAGACTGGAGAGGACTTGCTCCAAGCTGCCCGAGATAGGGAGCACCTCCACGGAGATGCCACGGGGCGTCATCAGCCCTTCCTGCCACGTGGCGAAGGCTTGTGCCGCCTGCTCCGCACCCAACTCCAGAAAGCCCATCTCTGAAGTGACAGGCGCCCAGCGGTCCTCCAGCAGCAGTCCCTTCATCTCTTGCATCATTCAGGCCCGCCTCCTCCCTCAAGGGATGATGATCAGGATGACGTCGGCGTCCGGGTCGTTGGCGGTGAGGCGCGCTTGGTGGCCAGGGCCACGCCCCGAAGCAGGTGAGTCGTACTCCACATAATAGCGACGGCCGTTGTAGTCGAATTGCAGGTCCGGTCGATTGATTCCCACGCGCTGGTCGTTCCTGAACGTCAGTTGCTGCTGGTTCACCCGAATGTTCCTGGCGCCTAGCTCCTTCTCCAGGTACTCGATATCCCGCTGGAGTTGCGCGTTTTGGCTGGGGCTGGGGCCAATGAGACGGGTCGTCTTGAGGAGCCTTGGCACCTCCGGCTTGACGGTGGCGTCCTGACGCAGGCGCGGGCCGGCGGGCACCAGCGGCGTAGGTTTCTTGCCCGTGAGGGCTTGGACCAGTTCTGGAGAGGGCACGAGCGGGCCCGGCGCCGGAGCGGGCGGTGCAGGCGCCGGAGCAGGTTCTGGAGCAGGCGCCAGGGCGGGTTCTGGAGCAGGCGCTGCGGCCTTCGGCGGAGCAGGCGGAGTCTCCACGTTGCCCAAGCCCACCGGCTCCACGGGCTCCGGGACACCCCACCCGGGCACCGGCCGCGTGGCGGTCATCAACTTGCCAGCAGCCACTCCCGCCGCCAGGGCCGTGAAGAACTCCTGGGCCGCGCCCAGTTGGGACACCGGCCGCGCGGTGAACAGCTCCTGGCCGCTGGCCATCTGCCAGCCCCGCTCCAGCGCGAAGTGCAACGGGTTGATGTCCCTGGCCGCCCCATACAGCAGCAGCTGGTACCCAACGGTGACCGGGTGGGTGAGCACGTAGTGCGTGACGATGCGTCGCCGGTTCTCCCAGTGGGCATACCCCTGGGCGGCGGCAGCTCCTGGGCCCAGCAACTGCTCCCCATCCTGCCGCTGCTGTGGGGTGAGGCGCTCGGGCGTCACCGGCGGTGGCATGCGGAGGGGCTCGGGCACTGTCTCCGCGCTCATGGCCCGCAGGTACTTGAGCTCCCACTCGGACAGCGGGTGGGTCCAGTGCGGGACGTCCTGCCCAGGGCCCGCGTCCCACCAGACCTGGACGTCCCAAGGTTTTCGGAGCAGCAGAATCTGCTGAATCACATCCCGCTCGCCGGAGGGGGCGTGCGCCTGCTCAGCAGCGGGCCAGAGCCCCGCCGTGCTCGCCTCCGGGGAGGACGAGAAGCCTTGCGGTGGCAAGGCGCCTGCCGGAGGGGTGGCGGCCTGCTGCGCCCAGGAGCGCTGAGGCGGGGCGAGGGCAGGCGCACGGGGCGGTGGGCCGAAGCCGAAGAGCAGGCCCACCCCGAGGGAGACTCTGCCTTCGCCGTGCGCGAGCTGGGAGGGCGCGAACGCGTACACGCCCCCAACGCCCAGCTCCAGCCCGATGCTCCCACGGATGGCGTGCACTCCGACTTCACCGCCCGCGCGCAGCCGGGGAGACACCCAGGAGCGAGGGTTGAAGGCCGCTCCACCCAGAGCCTTGAAGTACAGCGGCCCCTCGCCGGTGAAGCGCGCCAGCGCATCCGTGGCCAGCTCCCCCGCTGCGGTGGAGGGGGCCGGTGGCAGCCAGCTCCAGCGCACCCCGAGCCCCTGGCCTTCTTGCCCCAGGCCCCACAGGCTCACGCTGTACGAGGTGCGCGGCGCCCAGGGGCCGCTCAGCGCACTGCCCTGCGCGACTGCCGCCTCCACCACGGCCCGCACCGGGCCCGTCTCGTGTTAGAGGGCGGCCTCAGAGCCGAGAAGGATTCGCTGGGTGGGCCACGCCTTCCCATGCTCACAGTCCGTAGGGGAAGCTCGCGTCAAGCTGCCGGGCTACCCTTGATCACGCCCCCGCGCGGAAGGAGCTGACGACATGACGACGCTCGACAGCCGGCTGGAACCCTTTATCCAGAAGCACCCCTACCCGCTCCTCTTCATGACGGTGAGCGGCTCGCACATCTACGGCTTCCCGTCACCGGACTCGGATTGGGATCTGCGGGGAGTCCACGTGCTGCCCGCGCGAGAGGTGGTGGGGCTGGAGCTGGGTCCGGAGACGGTGGAGCAGTCCACCGTGTACGAGGGCCTGGAGATGGACCTGGTGACCCACGACGTGGCCAAGTTCTTCAACCTGGTGCTGCGCCGCAACGGCTACGTGCTGGAGCAGATCTACTCGCCGCTCGTGCTGCGCACCTCGCCGGAGCACCAGGAGCTGAAGTCCCTGGCCAACGCCTGCATCACCCGCCACCACGCGCACCACTACCTGGGCTTCGCCGACACGCAGTGGAGGCTCTTCGAGAAGGAGAACCCGCGGCGGGTGAAGCCGCTGCTCTACGTGTACCGGGTCCTCCTCACCGGCCTCCACCTGATGCGCACGGGCCGCGTGGAGTCGAACCTTGTCACCCTCAACGAGCACTACCGCCTGCCGTACGTGCCCGAGCTCGTCCAGCGCAAGCTGACGGGACCGGAGAAGGGCGCGCTGCCCGAGGCGGACTTCGCCTTCCACGAGCGGGAGTTCCACCGCCTGCGCCAGGAGCTGGAGCACGCGCGGGACACGAGCACGCTGCCCAGCGAGCCCAGTGGCCGGGCCGGGCTCCATGAGCTGCTCGTGCGCCTCCGCCTCGCCTCGGCGCGGTGAGCGGGGCGGGCCCGCCGCTCAGGCCTGCCCACCCTCACGGCGCACGGCCACCACGAAGCGCCGGGTGAAGCGGAACGGGGTGCCTCGCTCGGCGGCCGGGTAGTCCATGCGCAACAGCGGCTTGAGGAGATCCAAGAAGGCCTGGCTCTCCTCGGGCCCGAGCGCCGCGAGCACCGGCCGCAACGTGGTGCCCAGCAGCCACTGCAGCACGGCGTCCTCTCCCGGCAGCACGTGGAGGTACGTGGTGTCCCAGGCATCCACCGTGAGCCCCAGCCGGGACAGGTGCGCCTCATAGAGCTCGAGCGGCTCGGCATGCCCTCTGCGCACGGGGGCGAGCTTCGCGGCGAAGCGAGGTTGAGCCCGCAGCTCGTCGATGCGGCGGTGCGAGGGCGCCTCGAAGTTGGCGGGCACCTGGAAGGCCAGCACGCCGCCGGGAGCCAGCAGGGACACCAGCCGGGACAGGAGCGCGGGGTGATCCGGCAGCCAGTGGAGCGCCGCGTTGGAGACGAGCACATCCACCGGCGCGGAGGGCGTCCACCGAGCCAGATCCGCCAGCTCGAAGCGCACCCGCTCCGGTGCGGCGCGGCGGGTGGCCTCCGCCACCATGGCCTCGGAGGAATCCACACCGGTGACGCGGGCCTGAGGCCAGCGCTCGGCGAGCACGAGCGTCAGGTCCCCGGTGCCACAGCCGAGATCCACCACCTGAGCGGGGGCCTCGGCATTCACCCGGGCGAGCAGCTCGAAGAAGGGGCGCTTGCGCTCGTCACGGAAGCGCTCGTACTGCGCGGGATTCCACATACCCCTCCTTGCGGCTCCTGGCCCGGGGCGGCCGCTGGCAGCCCGCCGGGATTCTACTCACGTCACGGCTTGAACTGGACGACGTAGACGGTGAACGTGGCCGAGGCGGTGGAGGCCTCTCGCGTGAGGGTGAGGGTCGTGCCGTTCGCCGACAGGGAGGCCTGAGCGCGTCCCTCGGCAACGACCTCGCCCCCCGAATACCGGCTCTCTCCGTGAACCTGCCCCGAGGACCACTGACCGCCCGCAGTCACAATCGTCCGGCTGACATCGACCGCTGTCGGGAGCGTGATGTTCGCGGAAAGAGCCCCCGCCGCGAGCTGCTGGGTGACCTGCTGGACGAGCGTCCCCACGGGGAACTGGACCACTTCATAGGAGATGGAGCTGATATTCGGCGCCGTGCAGTTGGCCGAGGTGTCTCCATCCCCTCGAGTGAAAGTCACATTGGCACCACTGTTGGTCAGCTCCCCGCGCACCAGCCGATCGCAGATCTTCGTCGTCGTGCTGTCGTAGAGGTACGAGTACAGGAGGATGGACCTGTCCAGCGCCACGCTGGAAGAGAGGTTGATCTGGGTGCTCGCCACCGTGGTCGCCAGGCTGGTCAGCCCGCGCTGGACCGAGGCTCCAGGGTAGTCGATCACCTGAAGGTTGCTGGCGTCGGTTCCACCACAGCCGGCGGAGGCCGTCTTCCGGATCTGTGCCTGGGTCGCCGAGGTCAGCTCCGCGAGCCGTGGAACGCTGCTGTCCTGGCCAGAGACATTCCGCTCGCCGCTGATCATCAGGAAGGTGCGGTCGGTGACGACGTTGGTGGCAAGAGTGACGCTGGTGGTGTCCGCCACACAGTCTTGCGGCAAGTTCTGGGTCACCACGCCATTGGGGAACTCCGCCACAGCCCACCGGATGTTCGCGGCACTGCCACCGCCGCCGCCCCGCTCACAGATCACCTGGGTGAGGCTGTTCAGGCGGCACCGGATATTGGCGTTGTTGCTGTTCGTGTTCTGCGTCGTGCTCTGGAAGACCAGGAACGCTCTGTTCCCATTGGTGAGCCCAGGCGTGATGGTGCAAGTGGTGCTCTTCGCGGCACCGCTCAGCGCGCAGGTTCCGGTCCTGACGGTGGGGATGAGGGTCTCGGTCTGGTTCGCGGGGGTGGGCCCCGTGGCGGAGGCCGTCAGCGTCACGGTCCCATTGGCGTTGATGCCGCCGGTGTAGCCCTTGAAGTAGAAGCTGGCCGAGCTGTTCCCCGCGGTAATAGGAACCGTAGTCACCAGCGTGGTGCAGCTCGAATCCGAGAAGAACTCCGCCGTGGCTGAGGCGCTCAGAGTCAGCGTGAGGGGATCTGTCGTCAGGTTTGCGTAGGCATCCCGGCTCTCCACGGTCCGCAGCGCGCAGGTGCCCGCGAGCTGGGTCTGCGCGGGAGTCGAAGTGGAGAACGACAGGACGCTCGAACCGGCCGGGAGGATGGTGTGATCCTGGGTGCCGTTCGTAAACAAGGTCGCCGAGGCCGTCAGGGTCGCGGTCCGGGCCTTCTCGGGCTTGTAATAGAAGCTCGCCGACGACTGCCCCGCCGGGATGGAGACGCTCGTGACGGCAGTCGTGGAGCAGCTCGCATCCGTATAGAACTTGAAGTTGCCGTCCGTGGGCGTCCCACTCGCGCTGAGATTGACTGTCACGGGCAGGGTCACGTTTGAGGCGTTGTCGAAGGTATCCGAGGATTGGACGGTGACGACGGCCGAGCACGCTCCCGCCACGGTCGTGCGCGCAGGGGTGGTGAAGACCAGCTTGCTCGGCGAGCCTGCGGTGATGGTGGCGTTCTGGATGGCGCTGGCAAGGCCCGGAGAAGAGGACGTCAGGACCACCATCCCAGCCGTGGTGCCCTTGAAATAGAAGCTCACGCTGCCCTGGCCCGCGGCGATGTTGATGCTCGTCACCTGTGTGGTGCAGGTGTTGTTCGAGTAGAACGTGAGGCCCGTGGCGCTGGGGGTGACCGGGGTAGCGGAGATGACCGTCGTGGGGCTCCCGCTGGCCTGCGTCTGCACCGTCACCACACCGGAGCAGGACCCTGCCGTCGCGGAGCGCTCCGGGGTCGTATAGGCGAGCATGTCCGCCGGCACCGGGTTGATGGTCTCTGTCTGGGTGACATTCCCCAGGCCAGCGCTGGCCGCGGTGATCGTCACGGGCTCCACGGCGGTGTCCTTGAAGTAGAAGCTCGCGCTGCCCTGGCCTGCCGGAATCGACAAGGAAGGCAGCGAGGTCGCGCAGGTGGCATCCGAGTAGAAGCTCGTCGTGCCCGTCGCCGACAGGGTGACCGTGGTCGTGGTCGTCACCGTGGTGGAGTTGCTGAGGCTGTCCTGAACCTCCACGGTGGTGATGCCCGAGCAGTTCCCCACTTGGACCGTCTGCGCCCCGGTCTTGAAGGCGAGCTTGGTGGGAGGCCCCGGATTCACCGTCAGGGCCAGCGTCCCGTCAGAGAACTGCGGCGTCTTGCTGGCGGTCACCGTCACGCCTCCAGGCGTATTCCCTTTCACGTAGAAGGTCGCGCTCGACTGGCCCGAGCTGATGCTGACCGTGGCTGTCGCAGTGCCACAGGTGTTGGTCGGGTAGATCGCGAAGCCCGCCAACGGGCTCGCCGAGAGGTTCACTGCCTGGGGGCCCGAGACATTGGAGGCGTTCCCGTAGACGTCCTGGGCTCGCACGGTGATCTGCGTACAGGCTCCCGCCGTGATCGTCTGCGACGCCGTGGAGAGCGCCAGCACGGTGGGCGCGGCGGGGTTGATGGTCTCGTTCTGGCTCTTGGAGATCGCGCCGACGGACGCGGTCACTGCCACCGTCCCCGAGCGTGTCCCCATGAAGTAGAAGCTCGCGCTGCCCGAGCCCGTCAGCAGGGGCAATGACGTGACCGGCGCCCCTCCACACCCGGCGCTGGAGAAGAACTGGAACCCGTCCGGGGGAGAAGCCGTCAGCCCCATCGTCGTGTCAGCCGAGACCGTGGCCGCATTGCCAAAGCTGTCCTGCAGCTGCACCGTCGTCACCGCCGAGCACGCCCCCGCCAGCAGCGCCTGGGCGGTGGTGGTGAACACGGCCACCGTGGGAGGCGCGGCGTTGATCGTCACATTCAGCGCCGCGCTCGTCAGCGTCCCGGACGTGCCGTTGATGGTGGCGGCGCCCGCCTGGGTGCCCTTGTAGGAGAACGTCGTGGAGCCAGAGCCCGAGGCGATCGACACGCTCGTCGTGTTGGTCGAGCACCCGTTGGTGGAGAACGTCAGCGGCTTGCCGCTCGCGGCCGCGGCCAGGGTGACGTTCGTGGCCGCCGTCGCCGTGGTGGGATTGCCCTGGTTGTCCAGCAGCGAGACAGTGACCGCGGTCGAGCAGTCTCCCGCCTGAGCCGCTACCGGCCCCGAGAAGCTGAGGGCCGCCGGCGGACCTGGCTTGATCGTCTCGGTCTGCGAGTCCCCCGTGAAGCTGGGAGCCGTGGCGGTGACCATCACACTGCCGGCCTTGGTCCCCTTGAAGTAGAACCCGGCGGTGCTCGCCGCGGCGGCGATGTTGGTGCTCGTCACCTCGGTGGTGCAGCTCGCGTCCGAATAGAACTTGAAGCCCGTGCTGGGCGAGGCCCCGAGCGCCACCGTCGTGAGGGCCGAGACGGGCGCCGCGTTCCCCTGCGCATCCCTGCTCTGGACCTGCACCCCCTGCGAGCACGCTCCGGCCGTCACGGTCTGGGCGGAGCTCGTGAAGACCAGCCGGTTGCCAGTCCCCGGGGTGACCTGCACGCTCTGCGAGCCCTGCGTCAGCCCACTGGACGACGCGGTGACCGTCACGGCCCCCGCCAACTGGCCCTGGATGAAGAAGCCCGCGCTGCCCTCGTTCGCGGAGAGGGACACGCTCGTCACGCGCGTGGTGCAGGTGGAGTCCGAGAAGAAGGCGATCCCCCCCGCCGGCGCTGCCTGCAGGCTGACGGAGGTGGCTTCGGTCACGTGAGTCGGCCTGCCACTCGAGTCCATCACCAACACAGCCCCACTCGTGCAAGTTCCCGCGGGCACCGCGCTGACCGGGAGCGTCAGCATCAGCGCCGTCGGAGGCCCGATGCACGCGTTGGCCGCGCAGCCCGAGGCCTCGCACCCCTTCTTGCCGTCGCAGTTGAGGTCGACCTGATCCGTGCAGATCTCCGAGGCACCCGGGCTCACCGCCACGCTCGAGTCGTTGCAGTCCCCGCCCCCCGAGGTCAGATCAACGTACGTATCGCTGTCGGCATCCGTCCCAGGCTGCAGGCTCAGCTCGTGGGCCTGGGTGACCTGCCCCGTCACGAAGGTGGCGCTCCCCGTCACGTAGACGCCGTTGGCCGTCGTGGCCCCCAGCTCCTTGGTGCACGCCCCGCCCTGGTAGGGCCGCGCGGCGAGCTCCACATCCTGCGGCAGCGAGCCCCGGAAGATGGCCACCTGCAGCTCGTTCTTGCCGCTGCGAGGCAGCCAGCTCTTGTCCAGCACGCTGTGATCCGACGGATCGCGGACCTCGAAGAGCACACAGGACGCCGAGACCGCGGGGGCAAGCACGACTTTCGCGTGGATCGCCTCGCCCTCGAGCTTGTCACTCTTGCAAGCAGAGAGCGTGACGAGCAGCGTCACGAGGCTGAGCTTCTTCACTTCGGAGACCTCGGGTTCCGGGGGTGGAGGCCCCATGCTAGCACGCTGGGGCTTCCCCTCACCGGACCCGGACGAAGCCTGGGAGTCAAAGCAGTCAGGGGTGCGACGGCTCCAGCCGGACCTGGAAGTCGTCGAACCACACACCCGCGATGGGGGTCTCCACCCCCGCGAGCCCTGGCTGGCTGAGCGCGGAGTTGCTGGAGTCCACCACCGTGAGGCGCGCCTGTCCGTCCACCGAGGCGACGAGCTCCACCGGCCCTGAGCCATGAACCGACAGGCTGAGCGTCATGGGCTCGAGGCTGGAAGACAGGCCGCTGCTGGCCTCCCCCAGCACGGTGACGCGGTTGCCCACCACGCGCCGCACCTGGATCCGCTTGTTGGCCAGGGACACCAGCGTGTAGCGCGCGCTGCCCTGGGCTCGCAGGAAGACCCCCGCCTCCGCCTGGGAGAAGTGCTGGAGCCGCACCTCCACCGAGCAGTTGCCACAGCTCGAGCGTGTCGCGAGCGCGAGATCCGTCCCATCCAGATCGCTCACCGCACGCGTCCCATCCACGTACCAGAGCCCCGTCACCGCCCACGCATCGCCCATCCCACGCGAGGTGGTGCGAGAGAAGTCGTCCGTGAACACCCGCGCTCCCGGAGGAGGAGGGTCCCCCGAGGGCGGTCCGCCACTGCCGCCTCCAGATCCTCCGTCGTCCTGGCCGGTGGGCAGCATCACCCGGGACAGAGTGCCCCGGGAGTTGGCATCGGGCGACTCCCCGAAGAAGCAGGGGATCTCCGGCGTCCCGGCCGGCAGCACGTCCACCGCGTTGAGGTAGCCCTTGAAGGTGGAGCGCGAGTCGAGCACCACGGGCGCGCTGAACGTGCCGTTCTTCAGCACCCGAGCGCGCAGCTCGTAGCGTCTGTTGGGCTCGCGCATGCGGTTGTAGAAGACATAGAGCGTGCCGCCGATGCGCGTGATGGCCGGCTGCAGGGCCCAGTCATGCACGTCCTCCAGCAGCGTGCGCGGCCCGAAGGCGCTCCCGTCGAAGTGGCGGTAGTAGAGGCGCTCGGTCTCGTCCTTGTAGACCAGGTGCATGCCGCCATGGCCGTCCTCGACGGCGCTGAGCGCGGCGCCATGGTAGATGCCGTCGGGGAAGGCCTGGCGCACCGAGCCCCAGGTGTTCAGCGGATCGCTGTCCTGGCGGATGCGCATGCGCGTGGGCTCGAAGCCATCGTGCATGGCGTAGACGAAGATCAGCTTCGTGCCGACGGCCAGCAGCCGGCCGCCTCCGCGGTGGCGCACCCGGTCCAGGTCCGGCTGGCGCTGGAAGCTGGCCCCTCCGTTCGTGGAGACGGACACCACGGCGGTGGAGCGTCCATCCGGATCCAACCGGAAGGCCTGGATCCACAGCCGGCCCACCGAGTCCCTCGCCAGCAGCGCCCGGGAGTACGCGACGTGATCATCCGGCGCATCGAAGACGCGGACGGCCGGTTCGGGCCTCCAGGTGTCCTGGCTGGGCTGGTAGCGCCACCACTGAAACCAGACATCGTGCCGGTGCGAGGGCCCCAGCGTGGAAGACTCGTAGGAATAGACGAGCGCCACGTCCCGGCCGACCACGAGCAGCTCGGCCCGGTCATTGTGGCTTGCATCCGGTTGGATGGGCGCGAGGAAGCGGAAGCTGCGCGCGCCATCATCCGAGCGGTACAGCGAGAGGCCCCGTCCATCCGAGCCAGTCTGCTGGGGGGCGAGCAGCCAGACGGGCGCTCTGCCTCCTCCCATGTTGATTTGTACGATGTGACGCTGAGCCGGCAGGGTGAGCGCATTGCCTCCCCCGACTGGCATCAGCGGAGTCGCGCTCGCGAGCACAGCCGCGAGCAACGCCGTCGAAGCCCCGATCATCTCCATCCCCCTCCCCCATGACTGGAGAGAAGCTAAGACCGGGGGGCGTGGGAGGAAACCAGGGGGAGACGGAGGAAGTGCCCCGCGGGGCAGAGTTCAACGCGGAGCCTCCGTCCGGTAGTGCACGCTCGCGGAGGCCGGAGCGTGCACCCGATCAGGACTACTTCTTCCCGGAGTCAGCGGGAGCCGCCGTGCCGCCCGGGGCCGCGGTGCCGCCCGGAGCGGCCGTGCCACCCGGAGCCGCCGTGCCACCCGGAGCCGCCGTGCCACCCGGAGCCGCCGTGCCACCCGGAGCCGCGCCCGCGCCCTTCCGCTCGATGCGCGGGGGCGGGTTGATCAGGCTGAGGGAGCGGAGGAAGTCATCCGCCATGGGAGCGCCGATGCTGGGGTTGAAGAGGACCAGCATCGTGTAGAGGCGCGGGCCGACCAGGTAGTTGCGCGCCTTCACCTGACCGTTGTCGGAGGAGATGGTGAACGCCTTGCCGGGGTACGCGTCGTTGATGGTGATGTTCTCCTCGCTCACCACCTTGCCCTTGAGCTGGGTGACGAGCCCATCGCGGCCCTCATTGAGGAAGGCCTCGGGCGGGCGGGCGGCGACGACCTTGGCGGGGTAGTCGGCGATGCTGAGGGAGTAGATGACGCCCTCGACGTTGCCGTTCCACGCGCCGGTGGTGATGTCACCGGCCTTGGTGGTGACCTTGTTGCGAGCCACCTGCGGGGGGCCGCCCGGCATCTTCGCGGTGAAGCCCTCCTCGGGGCCACCGAAGGCGTTGAGCTGCGCGTTGGGGGAAGCGGTGGCGGTGGGAGCGGGGGCCGGGGTAGCGGCCTCGGCGGGGGCGTGCTGCTGACCGCCGCCCTGGTGCTCCTCGTTGGGCAGCTCCTCGACGGTCGAATTGCCTCCAGGCTGGGTGGGCTGAGTCTGCTGCGTGGTCGCGCAGCCAGCAGCCAGCGAGAGGACGGAGAAGGCGGTGAGAAGACGGGACTTCAGAGCCATGTGCTCTCCCTCTGAAACGGGTGGAACAGGGCCGCCGACCCTAGACGAGTCCGCGGCGCCTGACTACGGATGATTGAGGGTACTGCAAGTTCCCGAGCAGAGCGCCGAGCTCCGCGTCTCTTACGGACAATTGGTGACGGGCGTTGCGGGGTTGCCCGTGTTGCGAGCGTCGTGCTGGAACCTGGGCCAGGGCGCGTTGGGGTCCATCCCCGGGCTGTCGACGATGATCGCGTACAGCTTGTTGCCACCCGCGAAGTATAGACTTCCCATGGAAGAGCCCGCGACGGCGTTGCCGGAGGCATCGCGACGGCAGTCCAGCGTCGGCGACGTATCCTTCGCGAGATCCAGAACCAGGTCCGCACTCCAGACGGGAGCCAGCGAGCTGGCGATCCAGGCCGAGAGCTTGCCCACCGTGTTGAGGGTGTAGAGGCGATCGTTCTTTCCGATGACAGGAGAGCCCTTCAGGGTTCCAACATCCGCCACCTTGGTTGGAGTAGCACCAGTGGTTCCCAGCGCCAGGGACAACAGTTCGGCGCTCGAGACCGTCTCCGCTCCGAAGAAAGCCGTGTCCCCACTGCCAATCGCCAGGTTGAACACGCGCGAGGTATTCGCTTGCGGATAGACAAACGAGATGGCGGGAGGGCTCGCCATCAGCACCGAGAAGAGGCTTCCCTGGGAAGGATCATCCGTATTGGCGGCCCCGCCATAGACCCGGTCACTCAAGATGGCGAGGCCACGGGTCAAGGAGGTGGTGTTCAGAGGAAAGCCACTTCGAGGCGAGCTGGTGCCGGCTGAAATGTCATAGCTCGCGAGCTTGAAGGCGGGAGTCCCATAAAAGACATTCTGATCCTTCATCACGAAGGCCCCACCGGTGACGCTGGCTGGAAGCGCGCCCATACCGGAGCCTGAGATATCGACACACTTGTCACCGCTCAACAAGGCATCCGGCCGGATCCCGACGAGGTGAACCTGACTGCCGCTGAAAATACCCGTCCCGGTTTCCCCCGTTCCCACCGTCAGAGAAGTGGTGCCTACAGCCAGGGAGCCCGGAAGATCGGTGACATTGGAGACCGGGCACCTGGCTTTCTCCGTGCCATCACTCCCACGCAGCGCATAAAGCACGGTGCCAGCGCCAGTCTTGGCTGCGGCGTATACGTACTCCTCATTCGAGTTGAAGGCACCGACGGCCGGGCTGCCCAAAGCGTCACCCATTGTGGTGACCTCCCATTTCCTGGCACCGTCGGGCCCAATCGCCAGCATCCTCCCGGCGTTGGTGAAGAGGTTCGTGCCCAGGTAGACAAATCCGCGAGCCCCCACCGCGGGAGAGCCAGAGATGGGTCCCGCGGCATCAAAGGCCCACTTCCAACGCGTCACCTTCAATCCAGCACTCTTGGAGCCAGGGTTGCCTACGGCATCCACGCCCGCCACCTGGAAATCCGCGGTCCCATGGATGTCCCTCATGTCCAGCGTGGAGAGATCAACGGTGACGTTTCCACAGAACGCCGGGCTGCCGTCACACGTCCCTCCTGGCTGCACCGTCACGGGCGCCTGCGCCTGACCGGCGCTTCCTCCCGGCCCGATCCCCACCACCGTCAACTTCACGTTGTTCACGGGTTCGTCGGCCGAAATGCTCACGGTGACCGATTCATCCCTGCGGAAAGCCACGTCGTACCCGGTTACCGGATCCCGCTCGTCCGCGTGGGTGGCACTGCCTGAGGAGCGTGTCGGCGGGTTGGAGAAAGCAAGGGTGAACGTAGGTGGCACCGAGTCCACCTGCACATTCACCGCAGCGCTCTGGACGGCCGCGGGCGTTGGGTGAGACGCCGTCAGGGTGATCTGCGTCTGCGCGCTCGGGAGCGTCCACGGAACCGTGTACGTGTCTCCGGTTCGCGTCACAGGACCAAAAGAGCCAACGTCTCCCCCACTCGAGCGCGCCGCGCTGAAGATCAGCGTGTCCGGCAACTGCGTCGTGCTCGCATACGTGGGGTTCACCACCAGCTGCGCCGAGACCTGCACCGTGCCGCCTCCCAGCAGCGCGTTGCTGGCCGGAGACACGATGGTCAGCGCGGTGAACCGTGGCCTGCATCCGTTCGACGTGCACGCCTCGTAGGCCGCACACGCTGGAGTGCATGCTCCGCCGTCGAGCTCCGGCTCCGTGTCCGCCGCGTAGCAGAGCCCTGCGCTCACGTCACAGGTGCCTTGCTCGCCACAGTCCGAGTCCGAGGTACATGTCCGCCCGGCCAGCTTCGTGCATCCGGCCAGCGTGGTCAGCAGCAACCCCGCTCCCAGGAGTTTGCGCAGCATCAGATGCCTCCCAAACCTTTTGACGGCCCTAGGCACGTGGATAGCATGGGCCTCCTGCTCGCGGAAGGTTGCGGTACGCGCCTCTCGCCGCTGTTGCATGCTCGACTGCTAGCCGCTCGACGCGCCCGCCGGCGCCTCCTCCCGACGAGGGTTTCTCATGGTGAACCATCCCTCACGCTACGGCCTGCTGCTGGCGCTCTCCGTGGCCCTCCTGGCCCCCACGGCCCGCGCTCAGCAGGCGCCTCCGCGAGAGCGCCTGGCGCTCCACCCCTGCGTCATCACCGGCGGTGACAAGAGCAACGCCGTCGCGAAGAAGAGCGCGGGCGGCAAGAAGGGCGCCGCCACCAAGAAGCCCGACATCGCCGAGCTCGAGGCCGTCTGCGCCACCGCTGCCATCCGCGACACCATGAACCTGGTGCCGTCCACGGATGTGCGCGCCTTCCTCGACAAGGAAGCCCACGGCTCGTGCGCCAAGGCCCAGAACCGCAACATGTGCCTCGGCAAGCTCGCCGCCGCCACCAAGGCCTCCCGCACCCTCTACCTCACCCTCGATCCCTTCAACCCCAAGGTCACCCACATCACCGGCCTCGTGGTGGATGAGAGCGGCAACAAGATCGAAGAGAAGCCGCTCGATCTGCCCCGCCTCCCCAACCAGCCCGCGGGGGATGTCATCCGCATCGCGGTCTCCCAGATCCTCGACCGGCTCGACACGACGAAGCCCACTCCCCTGGAGCTCGTCCCCGTGCCCGGCGGCCAGCCCGATCTCCCGCTGCTCGCGACGCAGCCCAATCCCACGGCGACTCCGGCGCCCTCGCCCACCGTCACGGCGCCGCCCTCGGCTCCCGTGGCCTCCGTGAGGCAGGAGGCCCATCACCGCACGTGGAAGACCCCGGCCGGCATCACCGGCATGGCCCTGGGAGGTGTCGGGCTCATCGCCTCGGGCGTCCTCGTCACCAGCGCCAACTCGAAGGCCAAGGAGTTCAACGATGCCTTCAAGGATGGCCTGCCGCCCAGCGCCGAAACGGCTCGGCTGGCCAAGCTGCGGGACGACGCCAAATCCCAACAGAGCCTGGCCGCCATCAGCGCGGGCGCGGGCGCGGCGCTCGCCGTGGGGGGGCTCGTCCTCTGGCTCACGGACGGCTCCTCCTCTTCCGAGAGCGCTTCGTCCCATCCCAAGGTGGGGACCACCCGGATCCTCGCGGGCCCGGGCCAGGTGGGCGTGCTGGTGTGGCTCCCGTGAGGTGAGCCCCGCGCGGGGGCTGGCCTACTCGCCGAGGTACGCCTTGCGCACCTCGGGGCTCTCGAGCAGCGCCTTGCCCTTGCCCGCCATCACCACCTCGCCCGTCTCCAGCACGTAGCCGTAGTGGGCCATGCTCAGCGCCAGGTGCGCGTTCTGCTCCACCAGCAGGATGCTGGTCCCCGTGGCGTTCACCTCGCGCAGCGTGCGGAAGATCTTCTCCGTCACCTGTGGCGCCAGCCCCAGCGAGGGCTCGTCCAGCAGCAGCAGTTGGGGCCGGCTCAGCAGCGCGCGGGCAATCGCCAGCATCTGCTGCTCGCCGCCCGAGAGCGTCCCCGCCGGCTGCTTGCGCCGCTCCTTCAGCACCGGGAACAGCCCGAAGCTCTTCTCCTGGTCCGCGGCAATCCCGGCCGCGTCCCGCCGCAGGTACGCCCCCAGGTCCAGGTTCTCCTGCACCGTGAGGTTGGGGAAGATGCCTCGCCCCTCCGGCGCGTGCGCCATGCCGCGCGACACCAGCTGGTGCGCCTTCACCCCGGTGATGTCCTGGCCGTTGAACGTGACGCGGCCGCCGCTGGGCTTGAGCATGCCGCTCACCGCTCGCAGCGTGCTCGTCTTGCCCGCGCCGTTGGCGCCGATGAGCGCCACCACCTCGCCCTTGCCCACCGAGAGCGCCACGCCCCGCAGCGCCTGGATGGCCCCGTAGTGGACCTTCAGGTCCTCCACCGTCAGCAGCGGCGGACGCGGCTCGCGCTCTCCCAGCGTCTTCACCGCCTGACTCACGCCGCCCCTCCATGCGTCTCCAGGTAGTTGTCTCCCAGGTACGCCTCGATGACCTTCCGGTCGCTGCGCACCTGCTCGGGCGCGCCGCGCGCAATGGTTTCCCCGTGGTCCAGCACGGTGATCTGCTCGCAGATGCCCATCACCAGCTTCATGTCGTGCTCGATGACCAGGATGCCCAGCGAGAAGTCATCCCTCAGCTTGCGGATGAGCACCATCAGGTCCGCCTTCTCGCGGGTGTTCATGCCCGCGGCGGGCTCGTCCAGCAGCAGCACCTTGGGCCGAGTCCCCAGCGCGCGGGCGATCTCCAGCCGCCGCTGCTCGCCGTAGGGCAGGTTGCGCGCCTCCTCGTCGCGGCGGTGCGACAGGCCCATCACCTCCAGCAGGTGCTCGGCCTGCCGCGTCAGCTCGCGCTCCTCCGCCATGAAGCCCGGGGTGAGCAGGAACGCGCGCCACCAGTCGCGGTAGTTGCGCGCGGCGCCCTTCACCTTCGCGCCCAGGCCCACGCCCCCCACGTGCAGCGCACCCTGCGCCCGGCACGCCACCTTCACGTTGTCCAGCGCGGTGAGCGCCCGGAACAGGCGGATGTTCTGGAAGGTGCGCGCCAGCCCCAGGTGGTTGATCTGGTGCGGCAGCCAGCCATTCACCGTCTGGCCCACCACGCGCACCTCGCCCTGCGTGGGCTTGTACACGCCCGTGAGGACGTTGAACGCCGTGGTCTTCCCCGCGCCGTTGGGGCCGATGAGCCCCTGCAAGTCTCCCTTGCGGATGGAGAGCCGGAAGTCCGTCAGGGCCCGCAGGCCCCCGAACTGGATGCTCACCCCCTCCGTCTCGAGCAGCGGAGCGCTGGCCTGCCCCGCGGTGGCCTGGGTCTCGGAGCTCACGGGCCCCCCTTCTTCCGCCGGGGGATCCAGCGCGGCAGCACCTCCCAGAACTCCCTCGTCCCGAAGAGGCCCTGCGGCCGCAGCAGCATCAGCGCCACCAGCAGCAGGCCGTACACCGGCATGCGGATCTGATCCACCTTCTGCGCCAGGCTGCCCTGGGCGCCCATGGACGTGAAGGCCGAGCGCAGCGCCTCCGGCAGCAGCGTGAGGAACATGGCCGCCACGATGGCGCCGGTGGTGGAGCCCAGCCCGCCCAGCACCACCATCACGACGATCTCCATGGACCGGATGAAGGTGAAGGAGTTCGGGTTGATGATGGGCACGAAGTGGGCGAACAGCCCTCCGGCCACTCCGGCGAAGAAGGCCGAGACGACGAAGGCCCGCACCTTGTAGCCGGTGGTGTCCACACCCATGGCCTCGGCGGCCACCTCGTCCTCGCGGATGGCCCACAGGCTGCGGCCATGGCTGGAGCCGGCGATGCGCCGCGCCACCAGCACCACCACGAACACCCAGAAGCCCACCATGCCCAGGCCCGCCGTCTGCGGAATGCCCGACAGGCCCAGCGAGCGCCCGAACGCGTCCGTGTTCTGCACGATGACGCGGATGATCTCTCCAAAACCCAGCGTCACGATGGCCAGGTAGTCCCCGCGCAGCCGCAGGCTGGGCAGGCCCACCAGGAAGCCGCACAGCGCGGCCATCACGCCGCCCACCAGCAGGGCCACCAGCAGGAAGATCTGATCGCTCACCACCACGGGCAGGCCCGAGATGGCCACCTCCTTGAGCGACAGCCCCAGCACCCCGGCCACATAGGCCCCCACCGCCATGAAGCCCGCGTGGCCGATGGAGAACTGCCCCGTCATCCCATTCACGATGTTGAGGCTCACCGCGAGGACGATGTTCACGCCCATGATGGACAGCAGGTACGTGGCGAAGGGCGAGGCCGACAGCGCCCACGCGAACAGCGCCAGCACCGGCAGCGCCACCAGCACCGGCAGGATGCCTCGGAGCCCCGCAGGGATGCCCGGAGCCGGACTCGGAGGGGCGGAGGATTCCATGCGCGGCCTATACCTTCTCCGCCGCGACCCGGCCGAACAGGCCGCCCGGCTTCACGAGCAGCACGATGATGAGGATGCCGAAGGCCACCGCGTCACGCCACGTGCTCGCCGCGTAGCCCACCACGAACTCCTCCACCAGCCCCAGCAGCAGCGCGCCCACCACCGCGCCCGGCACGTGGCCGATGCCGCCAATCACCGCCGCCACGAAGGCCTTGAGCCCCACGTACAGCCCCATCAGTGGGCTCACCGAGGTGTCCTTGATGGCGTACAAGAGCCCCGCGCCCGCGGCCAGCGAGCTGCCAATCATGAACGTCCCCGCGATGATCCGGTCCGTGGGGATGCCCATCAGCGCCGCCACCCGGTGATCGAAGGACACCGCGCGCATCGCCATCCCGAAGCGCGTGCGGAACACCAGGTACTGCAGCCCCACCATCAGCCCCACCGCGATGAGCAGCGACATCACCTGCCAGTTCCACACCACCACGTCGCGGTCCCCGATGATGAGCCACTCGGTGGGGGTGATGACCTCCGGGAAGGCTCGCGGCGAGGCGCCCGGCAGGAAGCCGATGTCCAGCTGGAAGCCGTACGAGAGCGCGAACGAGATGCCGATGGCGGTGATGAGCGCCGTCAGCCGAGGCTTCTCGCGCAGCGGCCGGTAGGCGAAGCGCTCGATGAGGAAGCCCAGCAGGGCGCAGCCCGCCATGGCCACCAGGAAGATGAGCACCACGCCCAGGAACGACTTCTGGGCCTGCTTGCCGAGCGCGAAGGCGGTGGCGTAGCCCATGTACACGCCCACCATCATCACGTCGCCGTGGGCGAAGTTGATGAGCTTCAGGACGCCGTACACCATCGTGTAGCCGAGCGCGACGAGCGCGTAGATGGTGCCGGCGGCCAGGCCGTTGATCAGGTGCTGGAGGAGTTGCGCCATTTACGGGTTGATGGTGGTGACGTACTCCGTCTTGCCATCCCCCACCTTGAGGACGACGGCGGGCTTCACCGCGTTGCGGTTCTCATCCAGCGTGATGTTGCCGGCGATGCCCGGGAAGTCCTTGGTCTGGGCGATGACCTCGCGCAGGGCCTTGCCCGAGGTGTCCGGCGCCTTCTTCAGCGCGGCGATGGCCACGTTGGCCGCGTCGTACGCGAGCGCCGCCAGGGCGTCCGGCACCGCGCCATAGGCGGCCTTGTAGTCCGACACGAACTTCTGGATGCGCGGATCCGGGTTCTCCGGCGAGTAGTGGTTGGAGAAGTAGTTGCCCTGGATGGCGCTGCCGCCCAGCTCGAACAGCTTCTCCGAGTCCCACCCGTCCCCGCCCAGCATGGGCACCTTCAGCCCCAGCTCGCGCGCCTGGCGGGCGATGACGCCCACCTCGCTGTAGTAGCCCGGCACGTAGATGGCCTCCGGCGCGGCCTTCTTGATGGCGGTCAGCTGCGCCCGGTAGTCGGTGTCGCCCTGGCTGTAGCTCTCCACGCCGGTGATCTTCCCGCCCATCTCCGTGAACTTGTGGGTGAACACGTCCGTGAGGCCAATGGAGTAGGCGCTCTTGTTGTCCTGGAGCACCGCCGCCTTGGAGACCTTGAGGTTGTCCCGCGCGAACTTCGCCATCACGTAGCCCTGGAACGGATCGATGAAGCAGACGCGGAAGATGTAGTCGCCCTTGGCCGTGACGGACGGGTTGGTGGACGAGGGGGTGATCATCGGCACCCCGGCCGCCTGGGCCTTCTCCGCCATGGCCAGCGAGTTGGAGGAGGCCACGTCTCCCAGGATGAGCAGCACATGGTCCTGGGTGATGAGGCGGGTGACGGCCTGGGCGGCCTCCTCGGGCTTGCCCTGGTCGTCATACACGCGGACCGTCAGCTTCTTGCCCTTCACGCCCCCGGCCTTGTTGGCCTCGTTGAGCGCCATCTCGATGCCATTGCGCGTGGAGACGCCGAACGTGGCCTGCCCACCGGTGAGGCTGGTGGCCACGCCCAGCAGCAGGGTGTCGCTGCTGGCGGGCGGAGTGGGCATCGCCGCGGGGGGCGTCGCGGTGGCAGGGCCTCCCTGGCCCTGGGCGGTCTGCTGGCTCGTATCCGTGGGGGATGACGAGGGCGCGGGCTGAGTCTTCTTCTCGCAGCCGGTCCCCATCAAGGCGAACGTGGCCAGCAGCATCGGGACAAAACGTCTCATGCGGAGCCTCCCGTCAGTGTCAGAAGCTCCGGTCTTCTAGGAGAGCCCGCCATGTGGGTCAAGCGCGCAGCCGGGGCGCCCAGCCGCTTTTTACCGCCAGGACGCCCTCAGGAGTGCAGCCCGTCCACGGGCCCCTCGTGGAGCACCTCGCCCCGCTCCTCCACCTCCGCCGTCTCCCGGCGGACCGTGGTGCGCACGGCGCGCAGCTCCTCCTGGGCCACCTTGGACACCCGCACCTCCTGCCAGACGTGGGTGCTCTTGGTGAACCCCACCCGCTCCTCGCGCAGCGGGATGACGAAGGAGACCTCCTCGAAGGGGGCCACTGCCCCCGGCACCGGGGCGCCTTCCAGGGCTTGGGCGTGCGCCTCGTCCGTCACGGGGAGCCGCTCCACCACCAGCTCCTCGCGCCGCACGGGGATGCTGAAGTGCTTCATCTCCGTACGAACGACCTTGTGGATGCGCAGCTGCCCCACCTCGCGGATGACGGTGTGGGGGTGGGCCTCCTCGTGCGCCAGCTCCACGACGAGCTCCTGCGGCGCCCCGAACCTGCCCAGCGGCACCACCGCCTCGCGCTCCCGTGCCTTGAGCCACGGGCCGGGGATCATCTCGTCCCGGGTCCGCCTCAGGCGCACCTCGTCACCCAGCACCTCGGCGATGTCCTCATAGCGGGCGATGAAGTCCCGGGGCAGCAGCAGCCCCTTCTCGATGACGAAGGTGTCATCGCCCCGGCGGACCACCACTCCCAGCCGCTCGCCGTCCGCCGTGTGGACCACCATGCCTTCGCGTACATCCCAGCCCATGTGTCCCCCCCTTCTGGGCGTGCGCGCCTGAGGAGCCTCCTCAAGAGGTGTGGGCCGGGGCTTCCGGGAGCAACCAGAGCCGCTCGCGCCCGCTCGGTCCCCTGCGCGGCTCGGGCGCCTCTCTCCGGTGAGGCTCGGGCTCCCGCGCCTGCTCCTGCTCTAGCTCCTGAGAGCGCTGCTCGGGCTCTGCCGGAGCGGGCGGGCCTCGGCGCCTCCGTGCGAGCCCGCCTCCCACCAGCGCTCCCAGCAGGCCCGCGACCACCCCCACGGCCGCCGGGTTGCTTCGCTTCCGTCCGTGAGCCCCGCCCCGCAGCAGCACGGGCACGCCGAGCCCGGCCAATCCTCCCAGGAGCGCCTCATTCCAGCGATGGCGGGGGCGTCCCGCGTGCTTGCTCTTCATGGAAGCCTCTCCCTGCACCGCCTGCATTCGCGCCGAACGTTTGGGATGGGAGGCCGCTGGGGAAAGCCCAGGCTCGGGGCTCGCGCTCCCCGTCTCAACCAGTAGGCGACGGAGCGTGCGGAACCCTCGGGGAGCAAGGGCGCCACCGGGCCGCTGGAGGGCGATCCCCTTGGGGGTGGCACCCACCCAGGGAACCCCCAGCTTCCAGGGGGTCGGAAACAGCGCTACCGGGCCGGTGCGCGGGCATCGGCCGGCCGCCACAGACAACGGGGGAAGCCATGTATCAGCGCAGCGACATCAAAGAGGGCATGACGGTTCGCAGCATCGATGGCGAGAAGCTCGGCCGCATCTTCGCCATCCAGGACGGGGAGTTCCTGATCGAGAAGGGCCTCTTCTTCCCGAAGGACTATGTCTGCCGCTATTCGGAGATCAGCGACATCCGAGACGGAGAGATCATCCTCTTCCACGGCAAGGAGGGGCTGCACCGCTTCTCGTTGGGAGAGGACCGCGGCGCCCTGGCGGGGACGGGCGGGGGAGCGGGCGTGGGCCCCGGTGCGCTGGGAGTGCCCGCCGAGCGGAGCACGGGCCTGGGGCTGGGCGCGGACACCGCGGGGCTGACGGCGAGCGCCTCGGCGGCGGGCGTCGAGCGGCCCATGGTGGGCCAGTCCGAGGTGACGGTGCCCGTGCACAAGGAGGAGCTGGACGTCGTCAAGCGCGAGCGGCAGGCCGGAGAGGTCCGCGTGCGCAAGGACGTCGTCGAGGAGGAGAAGGAGCTCTCGGTCCCGGTGCGGCGCGAGCGCGTCCGGGTGGAGCGCCGGGACGTGCAGGACCGGCCGGCGATGCGCGCCTCCTTCCAGGAGGAGACGGTGGTGGTGCCGCTGCGCGCCGAGGAGGTGGAGGTGCAGAAGCGCGCGGTGGTGGACGAGGAGGTCGTCATCCGCAAGGACGCCATCGAGGAGGAGCAGCGCGTGGCGGAGACGGTGCGCCGCGAGACGGTGGACATCCGCAGTGACGGAGAGGTGGAGGACGCGCGCAAGCTGAACCTGACGCCGGAGGATCCCACCCTGCGCCGCTCCTGAGCGCCGCGAGGCACCGGGTGCCGGTGGAGGCACCGGCCCTGGCCTCGGGTGAGGCCCACGAAGCCTCAGCCCGAGCCCTTCACCGCGGCGCGGGTCTTGGTCTTGCCCGCCTGGGACTGCTCATCCGAGGTGCGATCCAGCCGGGCCAGCTCGCGCAGCCGGTCCGGGAAGTTCGCGGAGACCAGCCGGGACAGCTCCGCGTCCCTGGCGGCGGGCACCACCTCCACGAGCCGCTCCGCCATCTCCTGGGCGTTGCGGAAGCGCTCGACGGCGCTCTTGGAGAGCGCCACCGCCATCACGTCCCACAGCGGCTTGGGGATGCGCTCGGGCCGGCGCAGCTCCTCGTCGCAGATGGCGTACATGCTGGCCAGCTCGTCCCCCTTGTCGAAGGCGCGCTTGCCGGTGAGCGCCTCGTAGAGGATGAGGCCCATGGCGAACAGATCGCTGCGCGCGTCCAGCCGCTCGCCGCGGGCCTGCTCCGGAGACATGTAGAGGGGCTTGCCCTTGACGATGCCCGGCAGCGTCACCGTGCGCTGCATGCGCGCCTTGGCCACGCCGAAGTCCAGCACCTTCACCCGCCCGTCGAAGCCCACCATCAGGTTGTGCGGGGACATGTCCCGGTGCACCAGGTGGAGCGGCGCCCCGTCCTCGCCGCGCAGCGTGTGCGCCGCGTACAACCCGAGCAGCCCCTGCGCCACGACCGCCACCGCCAGGGCCGGCGGCAGCGGAGCCTTGAGGGTCTTCAGCAGCCGGTCCAGGTCCACGCCCCGCACCAGCTCCATGGCGATGTAGTACGCCCCCTGCGCCTCGCCGATGTCATAAACGGTGACGAGGTTGGGGTGGGACAGGCGCAGGCCGATGCGCGCCTCGTCCAGGAACTGCTGCACGATGGAGGGATCCGTGGACAGGTGCGGGAGGATGCGCTTGAGCGCCACCAGCCGCCCCAGCCCCTCGGGCCCGCGGGCGCGCGCCACCAGCACCTGCGCCATGCCGCCGGTGCCCAGCGGCGTCACCACCTCGTAGCGGCCAATCCGGCCGCGCATCACCGGGGTGGAGTCCTCCTCCACCGCCAGCTCGTCCAGCCGCTCCAGGGCGGTGCGCCCGTCCGTGAGCGCCAGGAAGCCCAGCACCGCCGAGTCGAGCTGCTCGCCAATGGCCTCCACCAGCTTCATCACCAGGGGCCCGCCATCCTCGAAGCGCCCCTCCACCGCGAGCCCGAGCGTGCCCAGATCCAGCCTGCCGAGCGTCAGCTGGGTGCAGAAGAGCATCCGCCCGCCGTTCACCCGGTGAGGGCCCTGCCACCGCGCCGCTTCGAAGACGTCCACGCCGATATCGCCCAGCACCCGCGTCAGCACCGGCCCTTGCGTGCCCTTCAGGCACACGAAGCCCGCCACCGCGTGCACCATCCGCGCACACTGCGTGAGGAACACATCCAGCCCGGTGTCGAGGTCCAGCCCTCGCTCGAAGCAATCCTCCAGGATGTCGTCCGCCATCCGCTGGACGGATGTCAGGCCCCGTAGAAACGCGACCTCGGCCTCGAGAGAAGAAAACTCCACGGGCCGCATTGAACACCGGGAGCCCCCATGGCGGGAAGACCCTCTGAGGCTCCTCGGCGGCCAGGTGAGCGGCAGGAAGCGCCGAGCAGCGAGGAGGTTCAGCGCCGCCGGCGTAGGTGGCGGCAGTTGGGGCAAGTAGGAAGGGACGCAGGAGGTAGCGCGTCCTTGCTCCAATCCATGAAGTGGGCACGGTTACTGGTGCTGCAGGGGGTGACCGCCGCCGGGGCTCAGCCCCAAGCCTTGCGTGGGCGGAGCCTCACGCTCGCGGGCAATCCTGACGAGCCGCTGCCCGAGGTGAGCCTGCCCCGATTTTGTGGGTCCACTTCACAAGGCAAGAGTGCAACTAGATGTTGCATGTGTTCGAAAGCGGGCTGGCTCAGTAATACACGCCGTCCAGCTTTTCTAAAACAGCCTTGATGGCCTCCGGAGTGGTGCCGCGCCGCTTCGCGAGATCTGTGGCCGAGAACGTCAATGCTACCGTCGCAGTCGGTTCCTCCGCGAAAAGCTCTATTTCAATGCGCCCGACCGCTTCAGGCCAAGGTAGGGCTCGCAGTTGGCGAGCCCTGCGCACCGGGTCGAAGATGGTGAAGCATGGCCAGGGAGGAAGACGCAGCGTACGAACGTCGCAGTGGAGGAACCGAGACTGATCCACGTGCGCGGAGCTGAAGTCACAATCCACAAGGGTCGCTTGGGTTGCATCCCGCCAATTCCCGAAGACGTTGCCGAGGAAGCGCCCCTTGAACTGGCAGCCTGCCAGGTGGACTGAGTCCCATCGGAAGTTCTTCAGGAGCCTGCTGACCTCAATGGTGCAGTCAATCATTCGTGTCTCGTTGACGTGCAGTCTTTTGGCGGGAACGCCCAGGACGAGAGTGCAACGCCGAAGGGTCAGGTTGTGCCCGAGAAAATAGAGCGAGTCTCGATCGCTCAACTCCAGCCGTTCGTTCTCGATGACTCGGTTTTCATAGATGACGTTGGTCAACCACATTCAGGGAGCCCTCAGAAGGTAATCATCCGGAAGAACTCTTCCGCCATCCTTCGGCCATGCAGTTGCATGTTCCAGTCCGTCCCAGTGAGGATCTCGTACTGAAGCCCCGTCACTGGGTCAACCGCATCTACACCTGTCCCGTTCCACCGGAGGTGCCTGAATTGGCCCCGCAGCATTTTTTCCATCCATTGCCCCCGGAACATGCGCTCCATCAAGTGTGCTCGTAGGTATTCGCCCGCATCGCGTGCATTCTTGAGGGCGCTGAGCTGATCCGGCGTTAGCTCGTCGCGACTCCAGGCCTGCCTGAGGCGCTGAGCCGCTGCCGCCAGAGCATCCCCGACAGGGTCTTTCGCTGGAATATCCCGGATGGACCTGTTGGCGGACACGTGCCAGCGCTGGCCGTTGAAGACGACCTGCCGGTTGCCTCCCTGGTGGCGGATGATGACGGTGACTCCCTCTCGCTCCGCCGCGGCGTCCTCCGCCGTCGCAGCCGCACGGCCCCCGGGCTGACGCACCATGAGGGTGAAGGTCTCGTTCTCGGCGGCGGCCATGGCCTCCACCTCTCCGGCCCCCGCGAGACTCAGGCCTTGCGCCTCGGCCCAGGCCGCCGCTGATGCGAAGCCCGGCAGCTTGGGCAACTGAGCGCTGAGCCTCGCCGTGCCCCCCGTCAGCACGGCCGTCACCACCATGACCAGCACGTGCGCCGTGTTCTCCCCCAGCGCATGGCTGAACTTCGCGCTGGCCTCCTGCACCTGCTCGAAGGAGGTGGCCCGGTCCACCTCGTGCACCAGCCGGCCCCAGTCGTCCATTAACCCCCAGAGCGTGCGCACCGGCAGCCACGCCAGCAGTGCCAGCGTCAACCCGGCCGCCACCAACTTGGAGATGGGCTCGGGTAGCAGCCAGAGCGTGAGGTACACGCAGCACGACCACACCAGCATTTGCACCAGCGCCTGCGGGGACACCATGCCTTTGAGCGCCACGCGCGTCTCCCGGAGCACGTCCTTCAACGCCAGCGCCAGGGCCAGGGTGCGCACGTCCTCCCGGGTGAGGGTGGGGCCATCCGCCAGCAGTCCCAGGCAGTCTCCGCCGCCGTACTCCTGCTGGCACAGGCCCAGGTACTTGCGCCTCAGCTCCGCCGCCGAGCCTGCCTCCAGGGGACTGTCATCCTCCAGCGGCATCAGCCGCACCACGCGCCCGTGCTCCAGTTCCGCCAGCAGGTCCGCTTGGCGCGAGCCCTCCAGCAACCAGTGCGCCGTCTCCGCGGGCTGCGCGGACGGGCGGAACTCCCGCGACAACACCCTCATGGCGCGCTGGAAGTCCTCCGTGTTCACCTCCACCGGCTCGGAGCGCCCACTGTCCGCGGTGAGCACGTGCAGCTCGTAGCGCGCCGCCGCCAGCTCTGCCTCGGCCGGGTCGGTCTCCGGGTACAGCGCGCGGGGAGTGCCCGCGCAGGCCGTCAGGTACATCAACACCACCGCGCCCACCTGCCGCAGCCGCATGGCACACCCCCGCATGAGCAGGGGCTCAGGCTACGAAAGCGCCCGGGCGGGAACGATGACGCAGCGGGTCCTCTGGGCCCTCACCCACGTGGGCGGTGCCTGCCGTTCCACTGCTCTCCCGTGAGCCTACCGGCGGCTCCGCTTCAAACCAGGAGCGTCGCTCGGAATACCAGGTGGTACCGACCCGTCAGGAGCGGACCGACCGCTTCTAAACGTTTAGAAGCGGGGCACGGGACGTGCGCAGCCGCGTCAGGGCTTCAGGAGCCGGAGGACTTCGCCGTCTCGCCGGCGTAGATGGCGTCGGCGATGCGGTAGGCGCTGCCCTCCAGCCGCTGGAACGCCTCCTTCAGCGTCGCCACGTCGCCGGAGTTCAGGATGCCCTGCAGCCGCTCCAGGTCCGCCTTGATCTCCTCGCGGTCCTTCTCCTGCAGCAGGTTGCCGTACTCCTCGAGGCTCTTGCCCGTGGTGTAGATGAGCCCCTCGGCGTTGTTGCGCAGCTCGGCCAGCTCCTTCTTCTTCTTGTCGTCCACCGCGTGCGCCTGGGCGTCGGTAATCATCGCCTGGATCTCCGCCTCGGAGAGGCCGGAGTTGCTCACCACGCGCACCTGCTGCACCTTGCCGGTGCCCAAGTCCTTGGCGCCCACGTGGACGATGCCATTGGCGTCGATGTCGAAGGAGACTTCAATCTGCGGCACGCCTCGGGGAGCCGGGGGAATGCCCACCAGCTCGAAGCGGGCCAGCGTCTTGTTGTCGGACGCCATCTCGCGCTCGCCCTGGAGCACGTGCACGCTCACCAGCGGCTGGTTGTCCACCGCGGTGGAGAACACCTGCGCCTTCTTGCAGGGGATGGTGGTGTTCTTGTCGATGATCTTCGTGAAGACGCCGCCGGCCGTCTCCACGCCCAGGCTCAGCGGGGTGACGTCCAGCAGGAGGACGTCCTTGACCTCGCCCTTGAGCACGCCGCCCTGGATGGCGGCGCCCACGGCGACCACCTCGTCCGGGTTGATGCCCTTGTGCGGCTCCTTGCCGAAGAACTCCTTCACCTTCTGCTGCACCTTCGGCATGCGCGTCATGCCACCGACGAGCAGCACCTGGTTGATCTGCTGCGCGGTGACGCCCGCGTCCTTGAGGGCGATCTTGCACGGCTCGATCGAGCGATCGATCAAGTCCGCCACCAGCTCCTCGAAGACGCCGCGCTCCACCGTCTCGGTGAGGTGCTTGGGGCCGGTGGCGTCCGCGGTGATGAACGGGAGGTTGACCTCCGTCTCGTTGGCGCTGGACAGCTCGTGCTTGGCGCGCTCGGCGGCCTCCTTGAGCCGCTGCAGCGCCATGCGGTCCTTGCGCAAGTCGATGCCGTTGTTCTGCTCGGCGAACTTCTTGGCCAGGTAGTCCACCAGCCGCTGGTCGAAGTCCTCGCCGCCCAGGAACGTGTCGCCGTTGGTGCTCTTCACCTCGAACACGCCGGCGTTCAGCTCCAGGATGGAGATATCGAACGTGCCGCCGCCCAAGTCGTACACGGCGATGCGCTCGGTCTTGACGTCCTTGACCTTGTCCAGGCCGTAGGCGAGCGCGGCGGCCGTGGGCTCGTTGATGATGCGCAGGACGTTGAGGCCGGCGATGCGGCCGGCGTCCTTGGTGGCCTGGCGCTGGCCGTCGTTGAAGTAGGCCGGGACGGTGATGACGGCCTCGGTGACGGGCTCGCCGAGGTAGTCCTCCGCCGTCTGCTTCATCTTCATCAGCACGATGGCGCTGATCTCCGGGGGGCTGTAGCCCTTGCCGCGGATCTCCACCCAGGCGTCGCCGTTGGGGCTGTTGACCACCTTGAAGGAGCTCACGCCGATGGCCTTCTTGGCCTCGGGCGATTCGAACTTGCGGCCGATCAGCCGCTTCACCGCGTAGACGGTGTTCTCCGGGTTGGTGATGGCCTGGCGCTTGGCGATCTGCCCCACCAGCCGCTCACCCGAATCCGTGAAGCCCACCATGGACGGCGTCGTCCGGCTGCCTTCGCTGTTGGGGATGACTACCGGCTCGCCGCCTTCCATCACGGCGACACAGGAGTTCGTCGTCCCCAGGTCGATTCCAATCACCTTGCCCATGGCGTCTTACTGGCTCCCAGCGGGTTTCTCAGTCTCAGAGGATACGGCGGGCGAAGCACCCGCCTCCGGCGCGGCACTGGCACCAGACGGTTCAGCAGAAGGCTGCGACGGAGCGCGCGCGACAGCCACCAGGGCCGGCCGCGCCAGGCGCTCGTTGAGGTAGTAGCCGCGCAGCACCTCGAAGGCGACATGGCCGGCGGGGACCTCGGCGGTCTCCACCTGCTGCATGGCCTCGTGCAGGCGCGGATCAAACACCTGGCCCTTGGCGCTGAAGGACTTCACGCCGTGGCGGCTCAGGGTGTCCTCGAAGGACTTGCGCGTCATGGCCACGCCCTTCTGGAAGCTGACGAAGTCGGGGGACTTCGTGGCGGCGTCCATGGCGCGATCCAGGTTGTCCATCACCGGCAGGAGATCCTTGAGCAGCTTCTCGGAGCCGAACTTCTGGACCTCCTCCTTCTCCTTCTGGGCGCGCTTCTTGTAGTTCTCCAGATCGGCCGCGGCGCGCAGGGAGCGCTCGTGGTCGTCCTTGAGGCGCTCCATCAGCTTGCGGCTCTCGCCCTGGCTGAACTCGAGCTGCGCGCGCAGGCTCTCCACTTCCTTGCGCGCGGCCTCGAGCGCCGCGGACAGCTCGGCCACCTGGGCGGAGGAGGCCGGCTCGGAAGCACCGGCCGGCTCGGAAGCACCGGCCAGCTCCGCCTCCGCGGCCGGAACCTCATTCATCTCGGTGGGGGGCTCGGCGGACTCCACCTCGAGCGTCAGCCCCT
Organism: Hyalangium sp.; assembly: GCF_045802625.1. Classification (NCBI taxonomy): domain Bacteria; kingdom Pseudomonadati; phylum Myxococcota; class Myxococcia; order Myxococcales; family Archangiaceae; genus Hyalangium; species Hyalangium sp. The sequence goes on from NZ_JBJMQP010000103.1 coordinate 43,287, forward strand.
CCTCGGAGTCGGAGGACGTGTTGCGGCGCTCGACGCTCTTGAGCGCCGCGTCGATCACTTCCTGCGCGATGTCCGCGCTGAAGTTCCCCTTCTTGTCGGTGCCAGCCACGCTCGCACTATGTCATGGGTCCAGAGCCGTTCCAACCCCGCGAACTGCTTGGAAGAACCTCAGCCGAGCGTCCTGCCCATGGGCTGACACTGCAGATCTGCGCCCAGGGCAGAACGGATCTCACGCGGAGGGCTTCTTGCGGCCGATCGACTTGGGAGCCTTCTTGGCGGCCGACTTGGGGCCCGCGGCCTTCTTCGCGCCTGCCTTCTTGCCGATCGTCTTGCCGGCCTTGCGAGCGGACTTGGGCGCGGGGGCGGGCGCCTCGGAGGCCGGGGCAGCGGCGGGCGGGGCCTTGGCGCTGGCCTCCTCCTGGTTCTTGTCGAGCGCGTTGCCGACGGCGTCCTCGATGTTGCGGACCACCGTCTCGATCTTCTCGGCGGCATCCTTGGTCATGGCGGAGGCCTTGCCGCGCAGCTCCTTGAGGCTCTCCTTGACCTTGGTCTGGCGAGCGGGATCCCTCACCTCATCCAGGAGACGCTGGGCCTCGACCTTGATCTCCTCGCCGGTGCGCTTGATCTCGTCGCCCGTGCGCTTGATGAACTGCATGAGCTGCTTCTCCCACTTCTGCTCGGCCATGTGTCAACGCCTCCTCTCGAGGGTGCTGGGAATCCCTGAGCGCTCGCGAGCCGGGGCAGGGAAGCGGCCGGCTCGGTGAGCACCGGGCGCATCTCACTTCACGCTCGCCGGGAGCGCAAAGCTTTCCTGCTACAGTGCGCCCGGTTTGGGTCCCCCGGAGCCATGGGCCCCCTTTGGAGAGCACGGACATGTCTTTCGCCCAGGTGACGAGGGTGCTCGTCTTGACCGCGCTGTGTGCTTGCAGCGGCCGGGAGGATTCCAGCGGGCCGCTTCTGCCGAACACCGAGCTGGCATCCACCACGGTGGGGCTGGCCTATGAGGCCCACCTCACGGCGAGCGGCGGAGTGCCGCCCCTGCACTACACGGTGGCAGAGGTGCCGCCCGGCTTCTCGTTCTACTCGGGCACGGCGCTGCTCACCGGGCCGGCGACGGCCGCGGGCGACTACTCGATCAGCGTGGGGGTGACGGATGCCGCGGGGAGGAAGGACTCGCGCACGTACGCGCTGCACGTGTACGCGGCCCCGGCCATCACCACCACCGCCCTGGCCGTGGCCACCTCGGGAGAGGCGTACGAGTTTCTGATCAGCGCCACCGGCGGCCAGCCTCCGCTGCGCTGGTCTCTGGCGGATGGCACGCTGCCCCCGGGGCTGAACCTCACGCCGGAGGGAGATCTCTCGGGCACTCCTCGCGGGTTGGGCACCTACCCGCTCACCGTGCGCGTGCAGGACGCCAACGGGGCGACGGCGATGCGGACGCTGAGCCTCCAGCTGCGCAACTCCACCACGGATGGCGGCCCGTCGGACGGTGGCACGTCGGATGGCGGGACGCCGGACGCGGGCGTTCCCTTCCCGCTGGAGGTGAGCAACTGGAACCTCGAGTGGTTCGGGAGCACCAGCAACGGCCCCACCGACGAGCAGCTCCAGCTCGACAACGTGCGCACGGTGCTCAGCAGCATCGGCGCGGACTTCGTCGCGCTGGAGGAGGTCGTCGACGTCAACCAGTTCAACACGCTCAAGGCGGGGCTGCCCGGCTACGACGGCTTCGTGGCGAATGACGCGCGGGTGGCGGGCGGCTCCTCCTACTACACGTCCGGAGAGCAGAAGTTGGCCGTGCTCTACAAGTCGAGCGTGGTGAACGTGCTGAACGCCCAGGTGATCCTGGGGGAAGACGACTACGACTTCGCCAGCAGGCCGCCGCTGCGGCTGGACCTGCGCATCACGAACAATGGGACGAACCTGGACCTGGTGGCCATCGTGCTGCACATGAAGGCCGAGACGAGCTCGGGGACGGCCGACTACGACCGGCGCAAGGCGGCGGGCACGGAGCTCAAGCAGTACCTGGACGCGAACCTGCCGTCCTCGCGCTTCATCGTGCTGGGAGACTGGAACGACGACATGGACGTGTCGATCGTCAAGGACACCACGACCAACACCTACCTGCCCTCGCCCTACCAGAACTTCATCGACGACAGCACGAACTACACGTTCCTCACCCGGCCGCTGTCGCTGGCGAACCAGGGCAGCACCACGAGCTTCAAGAACGTGATCGATCACCAGCTGGTGAGCAACGAGCTGGCCACCAGCTACGTGGCCAACTCCGCCACGATCCTGCACCCCAACATCACCAACTACGCCACGACGACCTCGGATCACTACCCCGTGGTGAGCCGCTTCGACTTCGGCCAGGTGGTGCAGCCGCCGGCCCCGCCCTCACCGGTGTTCATCAACGAGTTTTTGCCCTACCCCAACAACAACCCGAACACGGGCCAGCCGGACTACGATCAGCAGTTCGTGGAGCTCGTCAACACGGGGAGCAGCACCGCGGACCTGAGCGGCTGGAAGCTCCACGACGCCGAGTCCTATTCCGGAGCCAAGCCCGCGCGGCACATCTTCCCCGCGGGGACGACGCTCGCGCCCGGCAAGGCGTATGTCGTGTACTCGGGCGCGACGGCGGTGCCCTCGGGGGCCACCAACGTGGACTACGCCAACGGGAATGACGGGCTGCGCTTCAACCGGGGCGTCAACGTGGGGAGCAGCGGCGACACGCTGTACCTGGTGAGGCCCGACGACACCGTGGCGGACAGCTACTACTACAAGGACACGTACCAGGGCGTCTCGTACAACCGGAGCCCGGACGCGAACAACACGGGGGCGTGGGTCCGCCACGATTCGCTGCCCTCGGGACTCAGCGCCTCTCCGGGCAAGCACGCGGACGGCACGAGCTTCTGAGAGACTCGCACGCTGTGCCGGCCACTGCCTGTCCCCAGCGAGGACAGGCAGCGAGCGCGTACGTGCAGAAGCCGCCGTACGTCAGCACCAGCACGTGCAGGAAGACGCAGACGTAGATCCACCGCGTCACGCTTTCGCCAGCGCCGCCATCGCCGCCGCCATCACCTGCTTGACTGGAACGCCCGCGGCCTCGGCCACCCGGCGGCAGTCCTCGAACTCCGGGTGCTCGTTGAGCACCTCACCGCCGCGCAGGCCGCGCTTCACCCGCACCCGGCCCCACGGCGTCTCCACCTCCACCCAGTCCCGCTCCAGCGCCTGCCGCTCCACCCGGTGGAAGCGCACCCCGAGCGTCGTGGACTCGCGCACCAGCGTGTCCATCACCGCCTCGCGCCTGCTGCCCTCCACCATCGCGCTGAGCAGGTGCCCGGGCCGCCCCTTCTTCATCACCACGGGCGTCACCCACGCGTCCAGCGCTCCCACCGCCAGCAGCCGCTCGACCAGATAGCCCAGGAGCTGGGGCGTGCTGTCGTCCAGGTTCGCCTCCAGCACCCAGAGGCCCTCGGCCTTGTCCTCCGCGCGGCCCAGCGAGGCGCGCAGCACGTTCGGCCTGTCCCGGAAGTCCTTCGTTCCGACGCCGTAGCCCACTCGCTCCACGATGAAGTCCGGGGGGTGGCCAATCCGCGTCAGCACCTTCAGCAGCGCCGCGCCCGTGGGCGTCGTCAGCTCCCCCACCCCCTCGAAGCGCACCGGCACGTCCTTGAGCAGCTCCAGCGTCGCCGGCACCGGGATGGGCATGTTCCCGTGCGCCACCCGGATGGTGCCACTGCCCAGCGGCGGCGGCGCCGCGTACACCTCCGGGTCTCCCAGCAGCTCCAGCACCACCGCGGCTCCGCAGATGTCCACGATCGAGTCCACCGCTCCCACCTCGTGGAAGTGGATCTCGTCCATGGACACCCCGTGCACCTTCGCCTCCGCCTCGCCGATGGCCCGGAACACCTCCAGGGCGCGAGCCTTCGTCTTCTCCGAGAGCGTCTGTGCCGCCTCGATGAGCCGCCGGATGTCCGAGTAGGCCCGGTGCGGGTGGGCCTCGCGCTCGTCCAGCACGACGTCCAGGTGCGTGCCGCTGATGGCGTGGCGCACCGCGCGGCTCACCGCCAGCTTCCAGCCCGGCACCTTCAGCCCGCTGAGCGCCTGCGAGAGCGCCTCCGGGGACACGCCCAGATCGACGCCCGCCGCCAGGAACATGTCTCCCGCGATGCCGCCCACGGGCTCCAGGTAGAGGATCTTTCGCACGCTCAGGTTCCTTCCAGGGCCTCGGCCACCCGCGGCCCCCTGCCCTCTCCCAGAGAGGCAGGGACCGAGTCCAGACCTTTTCAGTCCCGGCCGAGAGGGAGGCTCCCGCTCAGGCGTCCTCGGTGAGGCGGAGCGCCAGCTGGCGCAGCTCCTGGCTGTTGAAGGGCTTGCGCAGCTCCAGCGGCGGTTGAGCGTGGCCGAACTCGCGGGCGATCTCCTCCCAGGAGTAATCGGAGTACGCCGAGCAGAGCACCACCGGCAGCGTGGGAGCCACCTTGCGCAGGTGCCGCAGCGTCTCGACGCCGCTCCAGCCCGGGGGCATCCGGTAGTCCAGGAAGACCAGCGCGTACGGGCGGCCCTCGGCCTGGGCCTGCTCCACCTTGGCCAGCCCCTCCCGGCCCTGGAGCGCCGAGTCCACCTCGAACACCCCCTCGTCCCGCGGGCTGGAGGCTGGCGCTCCGAAGAGCTCATCCGCCAGCTGATCCAGCTCACTGTCGCCCGCCTCCGGCTCCGGGCAGAGGATCCGGAGGAAGTCCCGGTGGATGGCCTCCGAGTCATCCACGATCAGGATCCGCTTCTTGCTGGGAGTCATGCGCTCTGCGCCTCATTGATGGGTTGATAGGGGAGCTCCAGCGTGAACGAGGCGCCCTTCCCCAGGCCCTCGCTCTGGGCCGTCAGCGAGCCGTTGAGCTCCTGCGCCGCGAGCGCGCTGGAGTGCAGGCCAAAGCCGTGGCCCTCCCTCCGGGTGGTGAAGCCGTACTGGAAGATGCGCGTGAGCATCTCGGGCACAATGCCCGTGCCGTTGTCGCGGACCTCGATCTGGACACGGTCGGCGCCCAGCCGCTCGGTGCTCACCCACAGGCGCCGCTGATCCACGGGCAGGTCATCCATGGCGTACTTGGCGTTGCTGATCAGGTTGACCAGGATCATCAACACCTTGTGCTTGTCGGTGAGCACTGGCGGGAGCTCGGACAACCGCCGCTCCACCTTCACCTGGTGCCGGAGCAGCGCCGCCGAGTTGATGCGCAGCGCGTCCTCCACCAGCCCCGCCAGGAGCACGGGCTCGTTGAGCTTGGGCGGGCGGGCATGCGTCTGCTGCACCTTGACGATGTCGCCGATGTGCTCGGTGTACCGCCCCACGTCATCGAGCAGGCCCATGAGCTCCCGGCGCTCGTCGAGCAGGTTCTGCCCCAGCTTGTCGATGAAGGGCACCAGCTTCCGCCCGCGCTCGTCCTGGGTGAAGAAGGGCCCGAGCTCGGCCCGCCGCTCCTGGAGCATGGTGCTCACGTGGCCCACGTGCTCCAGCCGCATCCGCCCCAGCCGCTCCTTGGCGACCTGGGCCGAGGTGTAGACGCTGTTGAGCACGTTGCCCACGTTGTGCAGCACGTTGGTGGCGATCTCCGCCATGCCCGCCTGCCGGGCCGACTGCAGCAGCTGCTGGTGAACCTGCTTCAGCTCGCGGGTGCGCTCCTCGACGCGGTGCTCCAGGCCCTCGTTGGCCTTGCGCAGCTCCTCTTCGCGCTGCTGGACCTTGTCGGACATCGCCTGGAAGGCGCTGGCCAACCGCCCCAGCTCGTCCCCGCGCGAGGTGTTCAGCTGGACGCGGAAGTCCCCGCTGGCCACACGGTGGGTGGCCCCGGTGAAGTCCAGCAGCGGGCGGGAGATCTCCTGCCGGAGCACCCAGTACATGATGGCCAGCTCCAGCAGCAGCGAGGCCACGCCGAAGAACAGCACGTAGCGCGCCGCACCGAAGGCAGCCTCGGACACCACGCTCTGGGGCAGCACGGTGACGAAGTTCCACTCCGGGCCCTTCAGCCGGGACACCGCGACGTACTCACTGGACTCGGGCAGCTCCAGGATCTTCTCCCCGGGCTGGCGGTTCTTCACCTTCTCGAAGAGGGAGCGCAGGGATGCCTGCTGCTTCTGGGAAGAGAGCTTCGCGGGGATCTCCCCCGGCTCCGGCTTGTCGGTGCCCTGGATGTTGTAGCCGACGGTGGCCCCCGACACATCCAGGTCGGGATGGGCGATGAGCTGCCCATCGTCGCGGACGAGCAGGTTGTAGGAGTTGGGCAGGTGGTCCTCGATGGAGCGAGCCATCAGCTCATCGAGCAGGATGTCGTGGTGGATCGTCGCGACATGGCGGCCGTCCAGGTCCAGCGGAGTGGAGGCGGTGACCATCCACTTCCGGGAGGCGAGCTCCAGGAAGATGCCGCTCCAGACCGTGCGCCGCTCGGGATCATTCTTGGGCAGGCTGTTGGTGTAGTACTCGGACGTGATCGTCGGGTAGTCCGGCGCGGCCTCCAGGGCCCAGTTGGGGCGCGAGGGCCACCAGCAGATGAGCGGTCCTTCCGCCAGGGTGATGTACGTGTCGATGAAGCTGGCATTGAAGGCCGGGCCGTACTGAGCGGCCGCGTCGTACGCGGCCAGGATGCGGCGGCGCAGCCCGATATCGAGGGTCACCCCGGGTGGAACGAAGACGCCCACCATCCGGGTCCCATCGAAGGACTCGGTGCGGGAGCGGAAGGTGCCATCGGGCAGCTTCGTGAACAGGCTGTCGAAGCGTGGGTTCGGATCCTGCTGGCTCCAGGCCTGGATGCGCTGCTCCAGGGCCTTCTTGAGGATCGCGTGGTTGTTCTCGGCCAGCAGGAAGACCGCCTGCTCGCGCTGGCTGCGCTCGGTGACATGGCGCTCCATCTCCTGGAGGGCTTCCTCGCGCAGCGTCTGGAGCATGTGGAGGTAGCTGAAGAAGGTGGTCAGCGAGATGACGATCGCGATGCGTGCTCCCATCTTGAGGAGCGTCGCGCGAGCAAGAGAAGCAGAGGATGTGAAGATCGATGACGACATGACACCGGGCTGGCCTGGCCAGTGGCTGGGGCCCTGCACGACCGGCGTGCTCATCACGCGCTGGCTGATTCCCGGGCAGGGCAAAGGCCCCAATAACACCGTCCCCCATGACTTCATCGATGAGGGCGCATGGCGAAGTCTCAGCTCCCCAGTGGGGCGGACGTTCGCGCGGGCCCTCCAATATCAGCCTGTACAGCGCATCAAGCAGGGCCCGAGTGACTCTCCGTCCAAGCCTGCTCGACGCTGAGAGCTACCTGTTCAACCTCTGCTCAGCATGTGTTCATCCCATGTTCAACGGTGCGCCAACCGAGCTCGCATGGTGCCCAACCAGCGCCGACCGCGGATAGGATCTCGTCCTCTTCGAGGTAACGCAGGTGCAGATGAGACTGGCAGATCAGGATGGGCCGCTGGAAAGAGCCCCATCCCAATCTGCCAGACACCCTCCCAGGGGAAGCTACCGGGGTGGCCTACCGGTTCGTATCCGTCCCGGTGCCGCCGGTGCCATTCTGCTCGGAGCCCGACTGCGAGGTGGAGCCATGGGTTCCGTGCTTGCTCTTCCCGTGCTTGCCGTGGCGCGAGGTGGTGCCGCTGATCCCCGTGCCCGTCGTATCACTGCTGGAGCCAGTGCCGCTCAGGGTGCTGCCCGTGTCACCGCCGCCCGAGCTGCCGCTGCTGCCGGACCCCATGCTGCTCCCGCTACTGCTGGAGCCAGAGCTGCCACTGGTTCCGGAGCCCACGCTGCTCCCGGTCCCAGAGCCCGAGCTGCCGCCAGTGCCCGAGCCGATGCTGCTGCCGCTGCCGGAGCCCACGCTGCTGCCGCTGCCGGAGCCCACGCTGCTACCACTGCCGGAGCCCACGCTGCTATCACTGCCCGAACTCCCGCTGGTGCCGGTACCGAGGCTGCTGCCGCTGCCGGAGCCCACGCTGCCGCTGGTGCTGGAGCCCACGTTGTTCCCGCTGCCCAAATCCGAGCCACCGCTGCCGCCGGTGCCGAGGCTGCTGCCAGAGTTCGAGCTATCGCTGCCGCTGGTGCCGAGACTGCTGCCAGAGTTCGAGCCACCACTGCCGCCAGTGCCGAGGCTGCTGCCAGAGTTCGAGCTATCGCTGCCGCTGGTGCCAAGGCTGCTGCCAGAGTTCGAGCTATCGCTGCCGCTGGTGCCGAGGCTGCCAGAGCTCGAGCTGCCACCGGTACCGGAGCCCACGCTGCTGCCGCTGCCGGAGCCGCCGCCAGTGTCCGAGCCGATGCTGCCGCCGCTGATGTCAGTACCACTCCGGCCCGTGGTACCGGAACCGGCTCCGCCCACTCCGCCCGTGGAGCCCCCCGCGCCAGAGCTGCTCGGCGTACTCGTGGTCGAGCCCGATCCACCGATATTGCCGCTCCCTGCGCTTCCCGAGGAGCTACTCGTCCCGGCTGCACCCGTATCGCCGCTCATTCCGGATCCCGAGCTGCTCGTCCCTCCGGTCTGGCTCGACGTGGTCCCCGCTCCTCCTGTCCCTTGGGTGCCAGCCGACCGCGTAGTGCTGCAGCCCCACCCGAACGTCATGACAGATGCCATTGCCCCAATCAGCAGTGCCCCTCTGAAGTTCTTCATCGCATGCTCCTGTGTGAGTGAATGCAGCAGGCAAGATGAAGCCGGGGCCAGGGATAGACATTGTCCTCAAGCTCAAGGCCGTTGCTTCGGGAGCCAGGGTGCCGCCCGGCCAGGTGCCTGCCCGTTCGCATGCTCACCCATGAGGCCTGACGCGCGGTTGGAAGCCTGGCCCCTGGGCTCGGCGTTCATGAGAGTATCCATCCATGGAGACACGCAGCGCACTGGTGGCCGGAGCGAGCGGACTCGTCGGTGGCTTCCTTCTCGAGAGTCTCTTGGAGAGCCCCCTGTACCGGGAGGTGTGCTCACTCGGACGGCGCGCTCTGCCTCGGCAGCATCCGAAGCTCACCCAGCGTACGGTGGACTTCGCCCGGCTTGAGCCCGAGGCGCTCCCCTCCTCGGACGATGCCTTCTGCTGCCTGGGCACCACCATCAAGAAGGCCGGCAGCCAAGAGGCGTTCCGCGCGGTGGATCATGACGCCGTGCTGGCCTTTGCCAAGGCCGCACACAAGGCAGGGGCGCGGCGCTTCCTGCTCGTCTCGTCGCTCGGGGCCGACGCGCGCTCGCGCATCTTCTACAACCGCGTGAAGGGCGAGATCGAGGACAACCTCCAGAGCGTGGGCTTCGAGTCCCTCGTCCTCCTCCGACCCTCGCTGCTGCTCGGGGATCGCACCGAGAGCCGCCCCGGCGAGCGCGCGGCCGTCGCGGTGACGAAGGTGCTCGGCCCGCTGCTGCACCCCTTCATCGGACGTCCCATCGAGGCCCGCACCGTCGCACGGGCGATGGTGGCCCTGGCGCGCGAGACGACGCGCGGCGTGCGCGTGGCTCTGTCCGGAGAGCTGCAGGAGCTCGGCAAGTAGCGAGCCCCTCGGCGCCGCGGCATCTCCACGAAAGGAAACGCGCCGGCGGGAAGGCTCCACGCCAGCGCGTTCCGTCAACACCTCCCACTCAGCCCCGGGCCGCCCGCTTCAGGTGCCCGGGGCCTTACGTCATGGCTCAGGCCGCCTTTGCCCGGCGCCGACCCAGCACGTACCACGCCAGGACCAGCAGCCCCAGGTAGACGCCGGCCTCGGTGTTGGAGGTGGCACCGCAGCCGCAGCCAGCCTCGACGGAGACCACCACCGGAGCGGAGGCCGCCATGTTGCCCGCGCCATCGGTCACCAGGGCGGTGATGATGTGCGAGCCAGCCTGGGCCTTGGAGCTGTCCCAGCTGCCGGTCACCGTCGCGTCCGAGCCGCTGGCGATCTCCACGCCATCCACGAGGATGGAGAGCCTGGCCAGCGTGGTGCCCGGAGCCACCGCGCCCGTGGCGGAGATGTTGACCTTGCCGGAGACCGTCGTCCCACCCGCCGGATCCGTGACCGCCGCCGTCGGCTGAGCGAACGGAGTGACGTTGAGCAGGGCCGTGCTCGTCAGCGTGGCCTCCTCCGAGTCCGTCACGGTGAGGCTGCGCAGGCCCGGCGACTTGAACGTCACCTTGAAGCCCTGGAGCACGCCCTCGACGAACTGCGCGTTGGCCGAGTAGGTGGCCGTCGCATCGGAGCTGGTCACCTTCACCGAGCCACCATAGCTGGCGGCCAGGTTGCCGTAGGCGTCGTAGGCCGTGGCGGAGAGCGTGGCCTCCTGGCCCGCCGTCACGCTCGAGACGAGCGCCAGCGTGTAGCTGGCCGCCGCGCCCGGCTGGACGGTGAACGCCGTGCTCGTCACACCCGCGAAGCCCGGGGCGCTGGCCACCAGGGTGTAGCCATTGCCGGCCTTGCGCAGGGACAGGCCGTCGAACCTCGCCACGCCGTTGACCACCGGAGCGGTGATGACGCCCAGCAACTGGCCGGCCGCCGAGTTCGCGCCCAGGCCCAGCGTCACGGTGGTCACGGACTCGGTGATCACATTGTCCAGCTCGTCGCGCAGCTCCACCTCGATCGAGGGCAGCGCGTCGCCTGCCGTCACCTGCTCCACCGTGGTGCGGAAGACCAGCTTCGGAGCCTTGCCCGGAGTGATGTCGAACACCGCGCTCGTCGCCGCGGTGAGCGAACCCGAGCTGGCCTGGAGCGTGTAGCCCTTGCCGTTGCGGTTGATCGACAGGTCCGCGAAGGTGGCCACGCCGTTGATGGCGTTCACCGTCTTCGTGCCCGATAGCGTGCCATTGCGCGGGTTGTTGCCGATGGCCACCGTGACCGCGTCCGTCACGCTGGTAGCCACGTTGCCGAAGGCGTCCTGGAGGGTCACCTGGATGGCCGGGCTGATCACCGTACCCGCCTGAGCGGAGCCCGGCTGCACCGTGAACACCAACGCCGCTGCCGGACCGTGAGTAATGTCGAACGCCGTGCTGGTGGCATCCGTCAGCCCGTTGGCACGGGCCACCAGTTGGTAACCCGTGCCCACGCGGGCGACAGACAGGTCGTTGAAGGTCGCCACGCCTCCGACGGCCGCCACGGTGGTGGTGCCGCCCAGCGTGCCGCCCTGAGGCCCTTGCAGCGCCAGCGTGACACTGGTGGTGCTGTTGGTCAGGTTGCCATGGGCATCACGGATCTCCACAGACACGGTGCCCAGGTTGGCGCCCGCCTTCGTGCTCGTAGGAGCCAGCACGAACACCAACTGGGCCGGACTGCCCGCCTGCACATCAAACGTCGTGCTGGTGGCGCCCATGAGCGCACCTGACATCGCGTCCAACTTGTAGCCGATGCCAGCGCGGTTGATGGTCAGGCTGTCGAAGGTGGCCACACCGTTGATGGCCGCCGCCGTGGTGATGCCGCCCAGCGTGCCGCCCGAAGCATTGGCCTCCAGCGCAAGGGTGACGCTGTCGGTCGCGCTCGGGATGAAGTTCCCATAGGCATCCAGGATGGAGACTTTCACCGCCGGAGCGATGGAGGCGCCCGCCACCGCGTTGCCCGGCCGCGTGCTGAAGGCCAGCGTCGCAGCCGCCGCAGGAGTGATGTCGAAGCCACCGCTGGTGCCGTCCTGCAGGCCCGTGGCGCTGGCGACCAGCGTGTAGCCCGTGGTCGCCTTCTGGATGGAGAGATCCGCGAAGGTGGCCACGCCGTTGATAGCGTTCACCGTCTTCGTGCCTGACAGCGTGCCGTTGCGCGGGTTGTTGCCGATGGCCACCGTGACCGCGTCCGTCACGCTGGTGGCCACGTTACCGAACGCATCCTGGAGGGTCACCTGAACCGCTGGGTTGATCGCTGTCCCCGCCTGAGCCGGGCCCGGCTGCACCGTGAACACCAGCGCCGCTGCCGGACCGTGAGTAATGTCGAACGCCGTGCTGGTGGCATCCGTCAGCCCGTTGGCATGGGCCACCAGTTGGTAGCCCGTGCCCACGCGGGCGACAGACAGGTCGTTGAAGGTCGCCACGCCTCCGACGGCCGCCACGGTGGTGGTGCCGCCCAGCGTGACGCCCTGAGGACCCTGCAGCGCCAGCGTGACACTGGTGGTGCTGGTGGTCAGGTTGCCATGGGCATCACGGATCTCCACGGAGGCAGTGCCCAGATTGGCGCCCGCCTTCGTACTCGTAGGAGCCAGCACGAACACCAGCTGGGCCGGACTGCCCGCCTGCACATCAAACGTCGTGCTGGTGGCGCCCATGAGCGCACCTGACATCGCGTCCAACTTGTAGCCGATGCCAGCGCGGTTGATGGTCAGGCTGTCGAAGGTGGCCACACCGTTGACGGCCGCCACCGTGGTGATGCCGCCCAGCGTGCCGCCCGAAGCATTGGCCTCCAACGCCAGGGTGATGCTGTCCGTCGCGCTCGGGATGAAGTTCCCGTACGCATCCAGGATGGAGACCTTCACCGCCGGAGCGATGGAGGCGCCCGCCACCGCCTTGCTCGGCTGCGCGTTGAATGCCAGCGCTGCCGCCATACCCGGGACGATATCGAAGGCACCGCTGGTGCTGCCCTGCAGGCCCGTGGAGCCGGCCGTCACCGTGTAGCCGGTGGCAGCCTTCTGGATGAAGAGATCCGCGAAGGTGGCCACGCCGTTGATGGCCGCCACCGTGGTGGTGCCACCGAGTGTGCCGCCCGAAGCCCCGCCCAGGGTGAGCGTCACCTGCGCCGTCGAGTTGGTGACGAGGTTGCCGCGAGAGTCCTGGACCTCCACCGCGACGGCGCCGAGCACCGCCCCCGCCGCCGCGTTGGCCGGAGGCGTGCGGAACACGAGCCGGGCCGCCGAACCCGGCGCCACGTCGAAGCTGGTGCTGTCGACATGGACCGAGCCGAAGGCAGCCTGCAGGGTGTAGCCCGTGCCGGCCTTGTCCAGACTGAGGTCCGTGAAGGTGGCCACGCCGTTGATGGAGAACGCCGTCTTCGTGCCGCTCAGCGTGCCCCCCGCCGGGTTGCTGCCCAACTGCACGGTGATGCCGTCACCGGAGCCCGACACGCGGTTGCCCGCCGCATCCCGCACCTCCACGCGAACCGCCGGAGTGATGGCGGCACCGGAGGTGACGCCGCTCGGCTGGGTGAGGAAGGCCACCTGCGCCGCGGCACCCGGATCCACTCCGAAGGCTGGAGACGCCGCGGAGGTCAGGCCCGTGGCCGTCGCCTGGAGCTGGTAGCCCGAGCCCGCCTTGTCCACGGAGAGGCCCATGAAGGTGGCCACACCGTTGACAGGAGCCGCCACCTTCGTGCCGTTCAGGGTGGCGCCCGGCGCGTTGGAGAGCGCCAGCGTCACGGGAGCCGACGCGCCGGTGACCAGGTTGCCGCCCGCATCCCGCACCGCGACCTTCACCGTGAAGGGCGCGTCCGAGACCACGTTCGCCGAAGGCGACGCCGTGAAGGACAGCTGCGCCGCGGCACCCACCGCCACATCGAAGCCCACGCTGGAGTCCGCGTAGAGGCCACTGCCGCCGGCCACCAGCGTGTAGTTGAAGCCCACGCGGTCCACGGACAGGTTGGCGAAGGTCGCCACGCCATTCACCGCGTTGACGGTGGTGGTGCCGCTCAGCGTGCCGCCCGCCGGGTTGTTGCCGATGGACACCGAGACGGCGTTGGTGGCCTGCGTCGACACGTTGCCGGCCGAGTCAAGCAGCGTGACCTGGACGGACGGGGTGATGGTGGCGCCAGCGACGGTGTTGGTCGGCTGGCGGGTGATGGCCGCCCGGTACGGCGCGCCCGGAACGATGGTGAAGGCCGCGCTGGCCGCGCTGGTCAGCCCCGTGGAGGTGGCGGACAGCGTGTAGCCCGTGCCGGGCCTGTTGAGGGTCAGGTTGCTGAAGGTGGCCACGCCGCCGACGGCCGCCACGGTGGTGGTGCCGCCCAGCGTGCCGCTGCTCGGGTTGGTGCCCAGCGCCAGGGTGACGTTGGCCGTGGACGCCGTGGCGTTGCCTTGCGCGTCCACGATGGCCACCTGCACCGCCGGGGTGATGGCCGCGCCCGCGCCGGTGTTGGAGGGCTGGGTGAGGAAGGCCAGCTTCGACGCCGCGCCCGGGGTGATGTTGAAGGCCGAGCTGGCCGCGCTGGTCAGCCCCGTGGAGCTGGCCACCAGCGTGTACCCCGCCCCCGCCTTGTTGATGGACAGGTTGCTGAAGGTCGCCACCCCCGCGGCCATCGTCGCCGTGGTGGTACCGGACAGCGTGCCGCCGCCCGGGTTGGCGCCCAGGACGAGGGTGACGCTGTTGGTGCCCGTGGTGACCGGATTGCCGAACGCATCCGCCAGCCCCACCTTCACGGCCGGGCTGATGGAGGCCGCCGCCACGGTGTTGGAGGGCTGCGTGGTGATGAGCAGCTGGGACGCGGGGCCCACGGTGACGGTGGTGCTCGCGCTGCTCGTCAGCGCCGCGTTCGACGTGTCCGTGGCCGTGAGGGTCTGCGCGCCCACCTTGCCGAAGGTGACTGAGCCGGCCGCCACGCCCGCGCTGAACGTCAGGTTGGCCGGCAGCACGGCCTGCGGATCCGAGCTGGTGACGGCCGCCGTGCCGCTGTAGCTGGTGGCCTTGACTCCCGCCGAGTCCACCGCCGTGACGGTGACCGTGGCCGCCGTGCCCGCCGCGATCGACGCGGGCAGGCCCGTCACCTTGTAGGCGACGGCCGGGCCCGGAGGAGGCGTCCGGGTGGAGCAGGTCGAGTACGCATCCGCGGTGACGCGGACGTCATCCAGGTAGAAGCCCTCGGCCGTGGTGGAGACGTCGCTGTAGAACTTGAAGCCGAACCACACCGTCTGGCCCGCCAGCGCGCTGAGGTTGACAGTGACCGCCTTGAGCGAGCCGTTAGCGCCCTGGTTCAGGTTGGTCCAGATCCGGGTGGTCGTGCTGCTCTTCAGCACGTTGTCATAGCCGCCAGCCGAGACATACGGCACCGTCGTGGAGGCCGTGTCGCTCACCGGAGTCCACGGGCCCGTTGCACCCGTGGTGCTGTAAACGAGCCAGGCACCGTCCCACTGATCCTCGAAGGCGTACCAGATGTTGAACGTCATCTGCGGGTTGATCGTGCTGGCCGGGACGGCGAAGCCGTTGATGCCCGCGGTGGTGCCGTTGCCGCCCAGCGACAGGGTGGCCTGAGTGCTGACGGGGTACGCGCCGCCGCACGCGGTGCTGGCCGCGCCAAAGCGGTACGACTTGGTCGCCGACTGGTAATGGCAGCTCGTGGTGATGTTCATCGTGCCCGCGGTGCCGCTCTGGGTCGTGGCGATCCAGTACGAGGCAGCGTTCACCGGGCGGTTGGCGTCGAGATCATCGAAGTAGCGCACGCCCGGAGTCACCGTGCCGGTCGGCACGGCGGACTTCTGGACGGTGTTGGAGTCCTCGTTGACGCCGGTGCTCGTCTCGGTGGCACGCACCACGTAGTAGTAGGTCGTAGCGCTGGTCAGGTTCAGGTCATCGTTGAAGCTGGTGCCGGTGACACCGGTGGCGACCCGGTTGGCCGCCGACGGGGTGAAGCCCGCCGTGGTGCTGCGGTAGACCGAGTAGCTCAAGGTGCCGCCGCAAATAGGAGTAGCCGCCGGCCAGGTCAGCGTGTTGGCGCAGGTGGAGGCCGCGCTGTTGGCCGCGGAGGTGAGGCCCGCGAAAGTCGGCGGCAGCGTGCACACGCCACTGGCGGTGACGGAGACCTCGGTGGACTTCGCGGACTCGGCGCAATTCACCGCGCGGACCACGTAGTAGTAGGTGGCGCCTCCTGAGACGGTGCTGTCCGTGAACGGCGAGCTCACCGCGGTACCCACGCGGGTGTACGGGCCACCCGCGGTGGTGGAGCGATAGATGTTGTACGAGGTGGCGCCGTTGGCCGCCCACGACACGTCAACGCGGTTGTTGCCGCTGGCCGTGGCGCTCACGCCGGTGGGCACCGCGGTCGCGGTGGTGCAGCTGTTGTACGCGACGAGCGCGAAGTCCTGATCCAGCGTGGAGCCGTTGCCCGGCACGCCGTCCGAGTTGATGTTGGCCGCCGTCACCGTGACGGTGTACGCGCCCTCGACGCCCGCGAGCAGGAACACGCTCTCCACGTTGTTGGAGCCGTCCGCCACGCCACCTGGGGCGGAGACGCCACCGGTGAAGACATTGCCCTTGTAGGTGTTGCCGCCCACCGTGACGGTCAGGTCCAGGTTGTTCTTCCAGGCATTGCCGGTGGTCGAGCCCGGAGCGTCCGTCCATCCCAGGGTGACGCGGAACGGCTTGGTGGTGTCCGACACCACGCCCGTGAAGGTGCGCGTCTGGCCGGTGGCCGTGAAGAGGCTGGCCGGGTTCTCGTCATCCAGCAGGCGCGAGGTGCCATCGAAGGCCCGGCCCAGATCCATCAGGCCCATGCCCTGGCCGTTGGACCAGAGGTTGTCGTTGGCGCCCACGCCCGTCATGTAGCGGGCCGAGTTCATCAGGTACGCCTTGGTCATCGCCGCGCTGGGCGGGGTGAAGCCCTGGTTGAGGAAGTACTGGCGCACCAGCGCCGCGCCACCCGAGACGGCCGGCGTCGCATGGCTGGTGCCGGAGGAGGCCGTGTACCACTGCTGGCCCGCCGGGTAGAAGTTGCTGCCAACGCCACCGCACACGCCGGAGCCATCGAAGCACGAGAGCGCCTGGCCCGTGGGATTGGCCGGCGAGGGGGAGCGCTGGGTGTCCACCTGGGCCACGCCACCGGAGATATGCGTGCCGGGCGCCACGATGTCCGGCTTCTTGCGGCCGTCCGAGGTGGGGCCGCGGCTGGAGAAGGCCTCCATGTCACTGAGCTTGTCCGCCTCCGCGTCGGGGACGGCGCACTGATCCGAGCCGCCAAAGGCCTGCACGTTCTCGGAGGCGCCCACGGTGATGATGTTCTTCGCCGTACCGGGCGAGCCCACCGTATTCGCGGCCGGACCGCTGTTACCCGCCGCGAAGACGATGACCATCTCCTGGTTGCCCGCCGCGGGCACGGCCGCGGTGGCCGGCTGCGCGTCACGCACCAGCGCGTCGTAGCGCTGCGCGTCCGCGTCATAGACGTTGGTGTTGGCGCCCCAGCTGTTGCTGCTGATGCGCATGCCGTCTCGGTACGCCCGCGACTGCAGGTTCTCGTAGTTGGGGCTGGTGAAGTTGCCCGGATCGAACACCACCGAGGAGCCCACCTTCACGAAGGGCGCCACGCCCAGGCCATAGGAGAAGCCCGCGCCGTCCGTGAACGGCGTGCCCGTCACGCTGGAGTACCCCGCGATGATGTGCGTGTTCAAGTTGCCGTGGCCGTCGCAGCCCTGCATGGTGCTGCCGGCGTTGGCCGTGCCCTCCAGGCGGTTGTAGACCACGCGGCTGGGGCTGGTGACGTCGCCGCTCAGATACAGGCCGAAGTGGTTGGGCACCTGCGTGCCGTTGTCCATGCCGCTGTCGCTCACGTCCACGCCAAAGCCGGACGCGGTGAACTGCTGCTGGGTGAACCCCTTGGACGCCAGCCACGCCAGGTAGCCGGGGCCCGTGGGGCCGCTGCCGGTGAGCTGCCCGGCGAGGATCATGTCCTGCCGCTCGTCGAGCTTCTTCGGCGTGGGGCGCGGCATGATGGACAGCACGTCCGGCCGAGCGGCGATCTCGTAGAGATCCTTCACCGTCAGGTAGGCCGTCACGTTCACGTAGCCCAGGGCCTCCTGGATCGTCCCGTCGCGCGACTGCTTGGAGCGGATGAGCTCCAGCGTCGGGCCGTTGACCTCCTCATCCTTGATCAGCTGGATGGCGTAGGTCTCCGTCTGCACGGTGTTGAGGGCCGGGTTGAGCTTGTAGTCGTCCAGGTAGGCGCCGTCCCACTGAATGGATCGATTCAGGGTGACACGGCGCTGCATGCTGCTCAGCGCGGACACGTCGCCGTACACCAGATAGGCGTTGTTCGGGATGTACGTGACCAGCCGGACGCCGGTGGCCTCCAGGTCCTTGATCCACTCGGGCTTGATGGGGCCGGCGAACTGCACCAGGTGGAAGCCCTTGCCGGAGGCCTGCCGCTTCATCCCACGCAGGGACTGCCCGTGCGCGGACGCGGTGTCGATCACCCCCGCGTTGAGCAGGATGTCGTTGGAGTCATCGCGAGGCTCGGCGCCCTCGGGCAGCGAGGCCAACGCCGCCTCATCCACCTGCACCACCTTGAAGGCGCCGTAGTCGGCGATCACCTGCGCCTGGACGCCACGCTGCTCGAGCTGCTCCGCCTGCTCAGCGCTCAGCTGCACCTTGTGTGTCGCGAGCCCTGCCCGGTAGCCCTCGGGACGCTGCGCCACGGGCGCGCTCCCCGAGCCCTCGCAGGCCATCGTCGCTACCAGCCATACGGCCCCGAGCACATGCGCGCTCCTGGCCAGAACGCCCCGCATGGGCGGCCGAGTTACGGATTTCATCATCGTGGTGGCCCCGACAAACAAGTGGTTCTGCGCTCTGGCCGAGCCGGGCTCGCTGATCAGCGGCGCGGATCCTCGGAAACGGAGGCGTTCGGCTCTGCCAGAGCCTCACCCGTACCATGGCCCGTCACGATGTTTCAAACACTCAACAATCACCCAATCCCGTCAACCCACGTAACCGGGAATTGATTGATCACCCTTGTCACACCCAGCGTCTACCGCCGGCCGCGGGTCCGCGAGATCAACGTCGCGTAGAAGCCGCCGCCGAAGCCGTTGTCGATGTTCACCACGGCGACGTTCGAGGCGCACGAGTTCACCATCGCCAGCAGCGCCGACACTCCGCCGAAGTTCGCTCCGTAGCCCACCGACGTCGGCACCGCCACCACGGGGATGCCCACCAGGCCGCCGAGCGCGCTCGCCAGGGCGCCCTCCATGCCGGCGATCACCACCGCCGCGTGGCACTCCTGGATCTCCTCGCGCCGCCGCAGCAGCCGGTGGATCCCCGCCACGCCCACGTCGTACACGCGCCGCACCGTGGCGCCCATTGCCTCCGCCGTCAGCGCCGCCTCCTCCGCCACGGGGATGTCGCTGGTGCCCGCGGTGACGACCGCCACCTTGCCGGCCCTGCGCTTGCCCTGCTTGACGTGGAAGATGCGCGCCACCGGGTGGTACTCGCCCTTGGGGAAGCGCGACAGCAGCGCCTCCGCCTTGTCCGGCTGCAGCCGCGTCACCAGCACCGTCTGCTTGCGCTCGAGCAGCGCGCCGACGATGCCCAGCAGCTGCTCCACCGTCTTCGGCTCGCCCAGCACCACCTCCGGGAAGCCGAAGCGCAGCGAGCGGTGCGTGTCCAGCGTGGCATAGCCCAGCTCGGCGAACGGCAAGTCCTTGAGCTGGCCCACCGCGTCGTCCACGGAGACCTTGCCACCTTTGACTTGATTGAGCAGTTGCGTGAGCGCCTTCTCGTCCATGCGCGCCGCTCTACCTCAAAGCCGCCGGGAGGAGAACGCGAAGAACTCGCAGCGCTACACGCCCAGGCGCTGCAGCAGCGCGGTGGAGCTGTCCCGCTCCAGCACCAGCAGCATGCGCCCGGACACCGGCGGCGCGCTGGACGCCGAGAACCGCGTCTCCAGCACCACCACCTTGCTCGTGTCCTGGCCCTCGGTGTCGCGCAGCGCGCCGCCCACCACCTCCCGGGCCGAGCCGCCTCGCAGCTCCGGCACCGTGGGCAACAGCTTCCACCGCGTCAGCTTGCCAATGGCGGACAGGCAGGCGCTGGCGACGATGTTGGCCGCCTCCGCCAGCGCGCTCTCCAGCTCCACCCCGCCCACCACCTGGCCCAGCAGCACCTTGCCCAGCGCCGCGCTGTCCCGCGAGGGCATCACGAAGAGCATCAGCCCTCGCAGCTCCCCGACGATGCCCAGCTTCACGCTGGTGACGACCTCGTCCCCGCCGAGCTGCTCGGCCGCCTCCGCCGCCGTGGTGACGATGACCTGCGGCACGGACAGGTCCACCCGCTTGCCGCCCACCAGGCGCGCGAGCGCGTTGACCGCGTGCCCGCAGCCAATGTTGGCCACCTCTCGCAGCACATCGAGCTGAATCTCGCTGGGGACGGGAGCGTTCACGCGGACAGTAACCTCGGCACGTCCAGGATGAAGACCGGGCGGCCACTGCCCAGAATGGTCACCCCAGAAAGGCCCGGTAGCAAGTCCAAGGGACGAGATAGTGGCTTGAGGACTACTTCTTCCTGCCCTAGCAGGCGATCCACCGCCAAAGCCACCTTCCCCGAATCTCCCTCCATCACCACAAAAGGCCGCACTCCCCGCCGTGTGGGAGCAGGCAGCCCGACGAGCGCATCCAATTCGTGCACTGGCAGCAGCGTATTCCCGTGAGGCAGTAGCGCCGTGTCCCGGCTGCGGCTGAGCGCCTCGCTGTCGGCCTCCGTGGCCCCCACCACCTTGGCGATGGGCAGGCCAAACACCTCGTCCCCCGCCTCCACCAGCAGCAGGTGCACCACCGCCACCGTCAGCGGCAGCCGCAGCGTGAAGCGCGTGCCCTTGCCCTTCTCACTGTCGATCTCCAGCGTGCCGCCAACGTTCTCCACCACACGCTTCACCGCGTCCATGCCCACGCCGCGGCCGGAGATCTCCGACACGTCCTTCGCCGTGGACACGCCCGGCAGGCAGGCGAGCATGAAGGCCTCGCGGTCGGACAGGCGGGCGGCGGCCTCGGCGGTGATGGAGCCTCGGGCCAGCGCCGCCGCCTTGAGCTTCTCCGCGCTCATGCCCCGGCCGTCGTCCTCCACCTCGATGACGACGCGATCTCTGGCGCGGCGCACCGACACCTGCACCTTGCCCTGGGGGTTCTTGCCCGCGGCCGCGCGCTCCTCGGGTGACTCCAGCCCGTGGTCGATGCAGTTGCGCAGGATGTGCATCATCGGATCCGACAGCTCATCCAGGATGGCCCGGTCCAGCTCAATCTCGGCGCCGGTGATGACCAGGTCCACGTCCCGCCCGCGCTTGCGAGCGATGTCCCGCGCCGCCCGCGGCAGCCGATCGGTGATCAGCGACAGCGGCGTCATGCGCGCGGACATGACCTTGTCGTGCAGATCCTTCACCAGCGCGTGCAGCCGGTAGACGCCCTCCTCCAGGCCGGGGCGCACGTTCTCGGGCAGCTCCTTGCCCACCTCGCGCAGCCGGGCGGTGGCGAGCATCAGCTCCCCCACCGTGTCCAGGAAGTAGTCCAAGAGCTCCGTGCGCACGCGCACCGTGCGCGGCGCGGCCTCGCCCGTGGCGCGGGGAGCCTCGGCGGAGACGGAGGCGGGCGCCTGCACCGGCGGCGGCGGCGCCTGGATGACGGGCTTGATGGAGACCAGCTCCACCTCGGACACGTTGCGCAGCGCGCCCTGGATGCCCTGCTCGCCCGCCGCGGTCTCCACCTCGCACTGGATGAGCCCGTCCGGGATGCGCCCGGCCTTCATGTCATCCAGCGCGGGCCGCAGCTCGGTGATGGCCCCCAGCCCGGACAGCCGCTTGTGCACCAGGAACGCCCGCACGCCCGGCACCTGGCACGCCGGGACGATGCGCACCTTCACGGCCCAGCGCGCCTGGGGGCCCGCGTCCACGCGAACCTCCCCGGCAGGAGCCTTGGGAGCGAACGGAGCCACCGAGCTCGGAGCAGGAGCGGCTGCGGCACTGGGAGCGGGAGGCGGCGCGGCGGGAGTGCCGCTCGGAGCGGGCGGAGGGGCCCCGGCCTCGGGAGAGCGAGACACCGGCGCTGGAGTGGCGCGCAGGGCCGTGGCCTTCATCACCCGGGTGGGCGCCGGAGCCTGGCCGGTGATGGCGGACACGCGCGAGGCGAGCTGGGCCAGCAGGGGGCCCGCCTCGTCCGGAGGCTTGTTCTCGGCCACCGAGCGCACCTGCGCCAGCAGCGTGTCCGTGGCGGACAGCAGCAGGTCCACCAGCTCGCGGTTCAGCCGGCTCGAGTCCTGGCGGACGGCGTCCACCAGGTCCTCCACGCGGTGGGCGAGCGTGGCGATGGGCTCGAAGCCCATGGAGGAGGCCATGCCCTTGACGGAGTGGGCGTGGCGGAACATGGAGTCCACCGCGCTGGCGCCGCCCTCCTTCTCGAGCTGGACCAGGTCCCTGCCGAGCGCCTCGAGGTGCTCGCTGGCCTCGGTGACAAAGAGCCCGAGGTACCGGGACATGTCCATCGCCATGCCGGGCCTCTCAGGGACAAGCCGGGCGAGCCAGCGCGCCTGGCGCTAGCCGTCGCCCAGCACCTTCTTCACCACGGCCAGCACGTCCTCGGCGCGGAACGGCTTGACGATGAAGTCCGAGGCGCCCGCCTCGATGGCCTCCATCACCAGGCTCTCCTGCCCCAGCGCCGAGCACATGATGACGACCGCGTTGCTGTCGTGCTTGAGGATCTCGCGCGTGGCCTCGATGCCGCTCTTGAACGGCATGACGATGTCCATCGTCGTGAGGTCCGGCTTGAGCTCCTTGTACTTCTCCACCGCTTCCAGACCGTTGGCAGCCTCGCCGACGACCTCGAAGCCGCCGGACGCGAAGATGTCCTTGATCATGTTGCGCATGAAGATGGCGTCGTCGACGACCAGGACCCGCTTAGCAGCAGCCATGTGAAGCTTCGCCTCCGCGTAAGGCCTCGAGAGGAGCGCGGACACTACCACCCGCGCATTCGGAACGGCCACATCGTTCTACTTCGGCGGACCAAACAAGGCCACAACCGCGGCATCCAAACCTTCGGGATCCAGCACGGTGACCCCCAACCCCTTCAGCCGGGCCACGCCTCGTACGGCGAGTACGGCTTTTCCCGGGGCCGCCGCGCTCACCCGTTCCAGGGCCTCGATTCCATCCACATCCGTGACCAGAAACCCCAAATCCCGGCGTCCCCGGTCCAACAGGAGCACCCGCGAAGAGGGAGACTGCCCCTCGGGCAGCCCCAGCAACTGTCGCATCTCCACCACTGTGACGACCCGGCCGCGCAGGTTCATCACCCCGGAGATGGCGGTGGGGGCGCGCGGCACCCGGGTGAAGCGCCCGGGCGGCACCACCACCTCGCGCACCGCCGAGAGCGGCAGCCCGTAGCGTTCCTTCTCCACCCGGAAGATGACGTGCCGCAAGGGTTCCTCGGGGAGAGAGGCTCACCGGTCGAGCCGGAAGCTGCGGACCACGCTCTGCAGCTCGACGGAGGTGTTGGTCAGCTCATTGGCCAGCGACGTCATGCGTGACACGGCGCTGGTCTGCTCCTGGATGACGGTCTGAATGGCCTCGGTGGAGCTGGAGTTGTTGCGCGCCACCAGTGAGATCTCCTCGATGGCCTTCACCATCTCCTTGCTGCCCTCGAACTGCTCGCGGGCGCTCTCGGAGATGAGGTGCACCTTCTCGGCGCCCTTGCGCACGGTGTCGGTGATGGCGCCCATGGAGCGGACGATGTTGGTCAGGTCCTCGCGGCCCTCGGACAGCTCCTCGATGCCCTCCTTCATGGCGGACACCACGGAGGTGGACTGGCCGGAGATGTCCCGGGCCAGCTTGGAGATCTGCTCGGCGGAGCGGCCGGCGCTCTCGGCCAGCTTGCGCACCTCGTCGGCGACCACCGCGAAGCCGCGGCCGTACTCGCCGGCGCGCGCCGCCTCGATGGTGGCGTTGAGGGCCAAGAGGTTCGTCTGCTGCGCCACCTGGGTGATGGCGTCGACGATCTTGGAGATCTCCTGCGTCTTCTCTCCGAAGGCGAACACCTGCTGGCTGGCCGCCTCGATGCGGCTGAACACCTTCTTCACCTTGTCGCCGGCCTCGCGCGCCGCCTTGCTGCCGTCCTCGGCGGCCTGCGTGGTCTGCAGGGCGGTGCGGGCCGCGTCGTCGGCGCTGGCCGCGGTGCGCTGGATGGAGCCGGCCATGGAGGTGATGACGGTGGAGGCCTTGCTCACCAGCAGGGACTGGGCCTCGGCGCCCGCGGCGATCTTCTCCATGGACGAGCCCACCTCCTCGGTGGAGCCGTTCACGTTCTCGGCCGAGCGCTGCACCTCGATGGCCGTGTCCGCCACGCTCTTGGCGGTGTCCTGAATCTTGCCCACCAGCTCGCGCAGGTTCTCCTGCATCTTGTCGATGGCGCTGGTCAGCTCGTCGATCTCATCGCGAGGGTTGGAGGGGTCGGCCTCGACGGGCTTGGACAAGTCGCCCTGGGAGATCTCGAACGCGGAGCGCGACAGCACGCGGATGCGCGTGACTCGCGCCAGCAGGCGCGGCAGGGTGAGCGCGGCCACCACGGTGAGGAAGAAGCCGATGGGCACCTGCCACCGCAGGCCCAGCTCGAAGCGCTGGAGCACCGCCATGGCGCAGACCAGCGCGGCGCCGAGCAGCACGTAGCCGGTGAGGATCTTCCGGTGCAGCGAGACGATCCGCTCGCTCCCGTCGGCGGCCTCCACGGAGCGGAGCAGCCGCTGCAGGGGCTCACGGCGGGGGGAGAGACCTGGGGAGAGTTCGTCGCGAATGGGGCGGCGCACGGGTAGGCGGATCCGGGGTGACGGCGAAGGCGTGCTACGGGTTTAGCCTTGCCGTCCGACAGGGTCAATCTACCGGCCGGCTGCTTGGAAGTGATCAAAGCCAGGAGGTGGAGGGATCAGCCGCCCGCCCGCCCCCCTCAGCAACCGGCGGTGGCCTCGGATCAGCCGGCCAATCCGTGTGACGCGCTCTCCCACGCGAGCGCACGCCCGCTCGAAGGCCGGCGCCCTCGCCAGAGGCACGGCCAGGAGCAACTCATAGTCCTCGCCCCCCGCCAGAGCCCCCTCGAGTCCCAGCTCCACCCGCACTGCGAGTGACATGGGCAGGTAGGCAAGCTCCACCTCTGCACCTACACGCGACGCATCGCACAAATGGCCGAGGTCCTGCGCCAGCCCATCCGAGAGGTCCATCCCCGCCGAGGCGAAGCGGGAGGCCAGGCGCCCCAGCGCCACCCGAGGCACGGGGCGCCGCTGACGAAGGATGGCGGGGCTGCGCCTCTTTCCGGCCTGGAGGTGGCTCAGCCCCAGCCGCGCGTCGCCCAGGGTCCCCGATACATAAAGGAGGTCTCCGGGCCGGCCGCCCTTGCGCGTGAGGGCGGGGCGCTGAAGCTCTCCCGCGGCGGTGATGGTGACGGACAGCTCGCGAGCGGAGGTGAAGTTGCCGCCCACGAGGGAGATCCGATGCTCGCGGGCCAGCGCGCTCATGCCCTGGGCCATCCGCCACAGCTCGCGCTCGGGGAAGGCCTTGGGCAGGGCGAGCGCGCAGAGGAACCAGCGCGGCGTGGCGCCCATGGCGGCCAGATCCGACAGGTTCACCGCGAGCGCCTTGTGGCCAATGTCCTCGGGAGAGAAGAGCGCGCGGGTGAAGTGCACGTCCTCCACCACCGCATCCGTGGTGACGCACAGCGCGCCGCGGGAGGGCGCGAGCACCGCGCAGTCATCTCCCGGCCCCACGGGCACGCGGGCCCGAGGGAAGGCTGCCAGGAACCGCTCGATGAAGGAGAACTCGCCGCGCACGGGTGCTCGAGGAGGCCGCGCGCTCAGAACCGATCGGGCTCGGGGAGCGGCGGCACGACGAGCACCGCGCCCTCGCCCGTCTGGGGCGGACGCGCGGGCAGGATCACCGTGAAGATCGAACCCTCATTCGGAACGCTCTGCACCGTCACCTTGCCGCCGTGGCCCTCGGTGAAGCGCTTGACGATGGACAGCCCCAGCCCCACGCCTCCGAACTCGCGCGTGGAGCTGCCATCCACCTGGTAGAAGCTCTGGAAGATGCGCTCGAAATGATCCTGGGGGATGCCCACGCCGGTGTCCTCGACGGCGATGCGGTAGCCCATCGCATCGGCCAGCTCCGGCTGCGGCCCCACCTCGGACAGCCGGATGCGCACCCCGCCCCGCGAGGTGAACTTCACCGCGTTGGCCAGCAGGTTCACCAGCACCTGCTGTAGCCGTCCCTTGTCCGCCAGCACTCGCGGTTGCCGGAACTCCGGAAACCTCGGCTCCAGACTCAAGCCCTTGCGCTTGGCCTGCGGCTCCACGCTCGACACCGCGCCCACCACCACCTCCGCCGCGTCCACGGGTGCGAAGGCCAGCCGCAGCTTGCCCGCCTCCAGCTGGCTGATGTCCAGAATGGAGGTGATCAGATCCAACAGCGTGCGGCCCATCTCCGTGATGGAGCGCACGCACTGGAGCTGCTCGGGGTTGAGCGGACCGGTGAGGCCCTCGGACAGCAGCTCCGAGTAGGCGATGATCGACGCCAGGGGCGTGCGCAGCTCGTGGCTCACCGTGCCCAGGAAGCTGGACTGGAGCCTGTCCACCTCGCGCAGGCGCTTGTCGAGCGCCGCCATCCGCTCATCCCGCACCTGCAGCTCCCGGCCGATCTCTCCCGCGGACTCCTGCTGGATTCGGCTGGCCAGCCATGAGCGGTGTCCGGCCACCATCAACCCCTCCAGCATCCGGGAGAAGAACGCCGCGGCGCGCGCCAGCGGAGACTCCAGGGTGCGCGCCTTCTCCAGCTCCATGCGCTCCCGAGGCAGCGCCGCCTGCTCTGCCTCCGAGAGGGGACCAAAGAGCACGCGCCCCAGCTCGGAGCCCTCCCAGCGCACCGGGAGCACCAGGTAGCGAGCGCCCTGCGGGCAGGGGAGCACGGACATGGCCGCTCCCGCCCCGAGCGACAACCGGACCGCGCATTGCTCCGCGCCCTCGGCGGAGGTGACGTGGGAACAGAAGGCTCCGCCGCGCCCCTCGGCGCCGGTGATCCGGACGCCCCGCACATCCAGCACCTGGGCGCCCATCCCGTGCAGCCCCACGAAGCCCTTCACCACCTCCTCGAAGGAGGGGCGATCCAGCAGCTCGGCGAGCGGCGGCTCACGCAGCAGCAGGGAGTCCGGCCGAGACGGAGCAGCGTCCCCCCACGGCGTGTACTGCTGATCCCCCTTCATGCAGCACCTCCTCCGGAGACCCGCTCGGCCTCGTACCTGCCCTGCAGCGTAGTCCCGCCCAGGTCCAAGTGGCGGAAGATCCGACCAAGGAACTCCTCCTCGCTCAACCCGATGTTGCGCGTCAGGTGGGCCTCGGCGTCAAGCCGCTGCCAGGCCGCCCTCATCAGCTCGTGGAAGGTCTCACAGACCCCCTCGCCCCGCAGGGCCACCGCCCCCACCACCGGCTCCCGGCCCCGTTGACGCACCACCTCCAGCTCCTCCTCCGTCCGGGTGTCGGGCAAGTCCCGCTTGTTGAACTGGATCACCACCGGCACCCGCTCCGGCTCCAACCCGTTCTCGCGCATGTCCTCGCGCAGGCTGTGCCAGTGCCGGTTGTTCTCCGAGGTGGCGCTGCGGCGGCTGTCGGCGATGAAGGCCACCGCGTCCGCGGCGCGCAGCACGATGCGCCGCGTCGCGACGTGGATCACCTGCCCTGGCACCGTGAGGATCTTCACCTTCACGTTGTAACCCTTCTCCGAGGAGAAGAAGACGGGCAGAACGTCGAAGAAGAGTGTCCGGTCGTCACGGGTCTCCACGGACAGCAGGCGGCCTCGTACCTCGGGGCGCGCACGGGCGTACAGGTGCCGCAAGTTGGTCGTCTTCCCACTGAGCCCAGGGCCGTAGTAGACGATCTTGAGCGTGAGCTCGCGCTGGGCGTGGTTGAGTTGCAAGGAGGGAGCTCGAGCGGGCGCAGAGAAGGTCCGTCACTCTCCTCGCCTGGGACGCTCGTTTCTTATAGTGAGGGTGTCCGCCAATGAAAAGCCGCCTGGTGAGGTAGCGAGTGGCGGGCCCGCTCGTGCTTGGAATGAGGCAGTCCGGTGCGCGGTTTGCCAAGGTCCGGCACCTCACAGAGCTGAGGGGAAATGTGCGCGGAAACACTGCGTGCACGGTTACCGGTCGAACGGTTAGGATCGCAGCGAGTACGGAGGAGCAAGGCGATGACGATGAAGCAGGTGGACCCAGGCGCGGAGGTCAGCACGATGCCAGTGCTGGATCCGAGCAGCCTACCCAATGATCTGAACTCGGCGGTGAAGGTCGCGAACCCCACCGACGAAGACATGGGTACGGTGGCGGCCCTGCGCGCCAGCTCCGACCCGTGGAAGGGCCGCGGCGAGACGCAGGAGGAGAGCCTCCAGGCGCTCACCCAGCTCCGCCCCTTCCTTCATGTGGCGAGGCTGCAGAACCAGGTGATTGGCTACATCACCGTGGAGCGCGACGGCCCGGTGCCCGGCGCGGCGTACATGCGCAACATCGTGGTCCGCCCTGACTTGCGCAAGCGCGGCCTGGGCATGGTGCTACTCAACCACGCCATTCAGGTGGCCCGGGACATGTACCGCAAGACGATCGCGCTGCGCGTGGACCCGGCCAACGGCCCCGCGGTGAGCTTCTACCGCAAGGCGGGCTTCACCACCGTGGCGACGGTGGTTTCCAAGAAGTCCGGCAAGCTGCGCCTGTTGATGTCCCGCGAGCTGTAATCGGCTCGCGCGCTGGCGGGAGGGCCTGTCCGGGCTGCTCCCGCCTTTCCGCTTCAGGCGGCCCCGCTGAGCCGCCAGCGAGATTCTCTCTCATGACCACCTCTGCCGAGCACCTGCTGGCCGGCCCCTGGGGGCTGCCCGGGAACCTCGACGCGGAGCTGGCGCGCGCCCTGGAGCAAGAAGACTACGGCACCGCGCTGGCCCTGCTGCGCGATGCCCTCCCCCCCGAGCCTCCTCCGCGGCTGCTGGTGCTGCTGGCCTTCGTGCGCTTCCAGGACGCCAACGAGGTGATGGTGACGGAGCTGATGCCCGCCTGCCGGGAGGCGCTCGCGCTGCTGCACCGCGCCGCCGAGGCCGGGCTGCCGCTGGAGGCCGTGGCCCCGCTGCGCGAAGAGGTGGAGCGCGTGCTGGCCGAGGAGACCGTGCGCGAGCTGAGCGCCGAGCGCATGACGCCCGAGCGCGCCGAGGCCGCGCCTCTCGAGGAGGTGCTCGAGGCCGCCGGCCGCCTGCGCGCCACCCACCCGGCCCGCGCCGCCGAGCTCTTCCTGCTGGCCGCGCGCCGGGATGATCCCGAGCGCGCTCCCATCCACCGCGCGGATGCGGGCATCGCGCTGCACCGGGCCGGCCGTGCCGCCGAGGCCCGTCCGCTGCTGGAGGCGGCGCTCGCGCTCGACTGGCGGGCGCCCGCGCTGTGGCAGGACAGCGTGCACGTGGACTGGGCCGCCACGCTCCTGCTGGAGCAGGCCCACGCCGCTCGCGACGAGCAGGCCTTCGAGGCCTACTGGGCCCAGGCGCTCGCGCAGGGCCGCCAGCTGCGCCGCCCCTTCCCCGCCAATTGGCTCAACCAGGAGCGCCTGCTCTCGTTGCTGATCAGCCGCGGCGATGGCGCTCGCGCCGCCTCCGTGGCCAGCCGCATCGAGGCCAGCCGGCACTACCTGCCGCGGGCCCTCGCCGCGCAGGTAGCAGAAGCACGCACCCTCGCCAGGCGACAGTCGGGGCCACAAGCGTGACTTCGTTTCGCGGGGCTATGGGATATCCTGCGATTTATTCGTTTTCCTTGAACTTCGAGCGGATGCTGATCCCCGTATGAAGCCCATCGCGGAGTTGCTGCGCTACCTCTCGCACCCGGCGATCACCGAGATCGCCCTGACGACGGGGCGCAGCCCGATGATCAAGAGCCTCAACGGCTACGAGCCGGTGGACAGCGCCGTGCTGACCGACGAGGAGCTGAACCGGACGCTGCTGACGATGGTGGGGCCCTCACGGGCGGCCTCGGTGTCGGACAAGCCGATGAAGTGGTCGGTGCGCGCGGAAGGGGTGGCCACGCTCGCCGTCGTCGCCGTGCGGCGGGGCGAGGGCCTCAGCATGCGCGTGATGCGTACGGGCGACGCCGCGGGCACGCTGCCCCCGAAGCCCGCGGAGACGCCAGTGCCAGGAGTGAGCGCCAGCGCGGCCTCGGCTCCGGGCCCGGAAGAGGCTCCCGAGGCCAGCGCTCCCGTGAGCCCGAGCGACATGGTTCCGCCCATGGTGGCGCCGCTGATTCCTCCCGTGCGGCGCCCGTCCGTCACGGGCCTGCGGGTGATCAAGGCCGGCTCGCCCCCATCCTCGGCTTCCGAGCCTCAAGCCGCTCCCCCTGCTCCGGCGCCTCAGGTCAGCGCCCCACCTCCCCCTGCCGAGGCGCTGGACGCCGAGCTGGACTTCAGCACCCTGGCTCCGGCTGCCGCGCCGCCAATCCCCACGCCTCCTCCCGTGGGCACTCAGGCCCCGGCGCCCGCGCCTCCGCGCGCCTTGCCTCCGGTGAGCCTTCAGTCACCGGCGCTCACGCCTTCGTACTCCTCGCCGCCCGTCGACGACGAGCCGCCGCTTCGCACGCAGCAGTTCCCCGCGCTCTCGCTCAACGCTCCGGCGCCGCCTGCGCCTCGCGTGCCGTTCGGCTCGGCGGCTCCTCCTGCCAGCACCCCGCCCCTCCCCGCCGCGCCGCCGGTGCCCGCGTCCTCCCTCAGGGACTCGGTGCCGCCGCCACCGCCCCCGTCGGAGATCTCCTCGATCGACATCAGCATCCTGGAGGAGGAGCCGGAGAAGAAGGAGGAGCACACGCCTCCGCTGGCGTACCGCCCCTCGCTGCCGCCGCGCACGCGGCCGGACTTCTGGAGGGATCTGCCCTCGCTGCTGGAGGAGGCGCGGCGCATCGGCGCGAGCGATCTGCACATCGTGTCGGGCCGCCCCGCGCTCTTCCGTGTCGCCGGTGAGCTGAAGCCGGATGGCGAGCCCCTTCCCCCGAAGAAGGTGGAGCAGATGGTGCTCTCCCAGGTGCCGGCCCGCCTGAGGGGCGTGTTCGATCGTGACGGGAGCTGCGACTTCGCGCTGCAGAGCGAGGCGCACGGCCGCTTCCGCGTGAACGTCTGCCGCCAGCGCACCGGGCTCAAGGGCTCCTTCCGAGCCATCGCACGGGAGCTGCCCTCGCTGGAGTCGCTGGGGCTGCCGTTGGATATCGCCCTGGCGACGCGCAACCCCCACGGCCTCATCCTCGTCACCGGCCCGGCCGGCCACGGGAAGACGAGCACGCTGGCGGCGCTGGTGGACATCCTCAACCGCGAGACCAAGCGCCACATCCTCACGGTGGAGGATCCGGTGGAGCACGTGCACCTGCGCAAGCGGGCGCTGGTGAGCCAGCGCGAGGTGGGCACGCACACCCGCTCCTTCGCGAGTGCGCTCAGGAGTGCGCTGCGCGAGGACGCGGATGTCATCGTCGTGGGCGACCTGCGCGACCCGGACACGGTGCGGCTGGCGCTGAACGCGGCCGAGACGGGCCGGCTGGTCCTCGGCACGATGAACACGCCCACCGCGGCGAAGACACTCGCCCGGCTCACGGAGCTGTTCCCGCCCTCGGAGCAGGCGCAGGTGCGCCTGACGCTGGCCTCTCACCTGCGGCTCATCGTCAGCCAGCGGCTGGTGCCGATGGCCAATGGCCTGGGGCTGGTGGCGGCGGCGGAGGTGCTCCCGGGCTCGGTGGCGCTGGGCCACCTCATCCGCGAGAACGCCCTGTCCCGCCTCTCCTCGCTCCAGCAGCGAGGCAAGGGCCTGAGCGCTGTCCGCCTCGACGAGTCGCTGGCGGACCTGGTGCGCTCCGGGAAGACGACGCTGGAGCTGGCCAAGGGCTTCGCCGAGCAGCCCGACGCGCTGGAGGCGCTGGTGAAGGGCATCGCTCCGGAGCTGCCTCCGGAGCCGGGCTCGGGCGGACGCAAGGCGGCGAACCCGGTCGGCTCGGTGATGGGCCGCAAGAGCGCTTGAGAGGCCGACGATGACCGCCACGCGCATCTCCTCCCTGTTCGACGCGCTCCTGGCCGAGAAGGGCAGCGATCTGCACCTGAGCATCGGCTACCCGCCGCTGGGCCGGATCCGCGGCAAGCTCACCCCCCTGCGCGAGGCGCCGCTCACCGCGCCCGAGCTGGAGGCGATGCTCTTCGAGCTCGTCACGCCCGAGCAGAAGCTGCAGATCACCGAAGAGCTGGACCTGGACTTCTCCTACACCTACGGAGCCAAGGCCCGGTTCCGAGCCAACTACTTCTACAAGATGACGGGGCTGGCGGCGGTGTTCCGCTCCATCCCCACCAAGGTGCCGACGCTCGAGGAGCTGAACACGCCGGAGGTGGTGCGGCGGCTGGCAGAGCGGCGCAGCGGGTTGGTGCTCGTGACGGGGCTTGCGGGCAGCGGCAAGTCCACCACGCTGGCGGCGATGCTCCACCACATCAACCAGCTGCGGCCCTCGAGCATCCTCACCATCGAGGATCCGGTGGAGTTCGTGCACGAGTCGCTGCGCTCCCAGGTGACGCACCGGGAGATAGGGCCTCACGCGCCCAGCTTCGCCACGGCGCTGCGCTCGGCGGCGCGCGAGGACGCCAACGTGGTGCTCGCCGGTGAGCTGATCACCCCCGACGCGCTGAAGCAGGCGCTGCAGCTTGCGGGCTCGGGCGTGCTGGTGCTGGGCACGGTGTCCGCGCAGGGAGCGCAGGCCACCATCGAGCGCATCCTCCACATGTTCCCCGAGGAGGAACAGGCGCAGATCCGCGGGCTGCTGGCGGACAGCCTGGCGGGCATCCTCTCCCAGCAACTGCTGCGCTCGGTGGATGGCAAGACGCGCGTGCTGGCGCTGGAGGTGCTGGTGGGCGGGAGCATCGTCACGCGGATGATCCGCGAGGGCCACGTGTCCGAGCTCTCCGGCGCGATGCAGGCCGGGCAGGGCCACGGCATGCAGACGCTGGATCAGCACCTGGAGCGGCTGGTGACGGCGGGCACGGTGACTCCCTCGGAGGCGCTGGAGAAGGCGCAGGACCGCGAGGGGTTCGCCAAGGCGCTCCAGCGCCTCAAGCCGGACTTCGAGCTGCCCGAGGACGTGCGCGCGTAGCGCCGCGTCAGTTCGAGTCCGCGTGGAACCAGCGGTGCAGCGCGTCCAGGTCCTCCACGCGCGCCGCTCGCGGGAGGCTCTCCAGGAAGGCCCGCCCGTACGGCTTCGTCACGATGCGCCGGTCCAGCAGCGCCACCGCGCCCCGATCGCTCTGCGTGCGGATGAGCCGGCCGAAGCCCTGGCGCAGCGCCAGCGTCGCCTGCGGGAGCTGGTACTGCTCGAAGGCCTCCTCGCCTCGGGCCTCGAGCTGCCGGATGCGCGCGGCCACCAGCGGATCCCCCGGCGAGGCGAACGGGAGCCGATCGATGATCAACAGGCTCAGCGCGTCGCCCGGCACGTCCACGCCCTCCCAGAAGCTGTGCGCGGCGAAGAGCACGCTGGGCAGCTCCCGGAACGCCTCCAGGAGCTGCTGCTTGGGCCGCTCGCCCTGCTTGAGCACCTGGTAGGGCAGGCGCGACTTCGTCAGCTCGTAGGCCCGCTCCAGGTTGCGCAGGCTGGTGAAGAGCACGAAGGCCCGCCCACCCGACACCTCACACAGCCGGAGGATCTCCTCGGCCGCCGCCTCGATGAAGCCAGGGGCCGCCGGATCCGGCAGGTGCGTGGGCAGGTAGAGCGCCGCCTGCTGCTCGAAGTCGAACGGGCTGGACACCGCGAGCGTGCGCACCTCCGCCACCGGCACGCCTTCGTCGTCATAGAGGCCCATGCGGCGGGCGAAGAAGTCGAAGCGCCCCTCGGCCGCCAGCGTCGCCGAGGTGAACACCACCGTGTCCACTCCGCCGTAGAGCCGGCCGCGCAGCTCCTTGGCCACGTCGATGGGGCTGGCGCGCAGGAATACGCCTCGGCCGCGCGCCTCGGCCCAGTACACGTGGTCCGTGGAGTCCGCCTTCTCCAGGAAGGCCAGCTCGTCGGCCATCTCCGCGCCCCGGCGCGCCAGGGCCAGCAGCTCCGGCTCGCGCTCGCTCGAGGTGAAGGAGGACAGCGCCGCCAGCCCCTGGCGCACCTGCTCCAGCGGCCCGGCCAGCATGGCCATCCGGTCCGGCTTCAGTGACACTCCGCCCTCGGCGCTCGCGAGCCCCAGCACTCGCGGCGCCTGCGTGAAGAGCACCTCCGCGTGCGTGCGCACCCGCGCCGCCAGCGCTCGCAGCGTGGTGAAGCGCGAGTCCGTCTCCGGCAGCGCCGCCACCGCGTCCCGCGACAGCTCCTCGAGCCGGTGGTTGGAGACGCTGGTGCCGAACTGCCCGCTGGCCGCGTCCTCCAGCGCGTGCGCCTCGTCGAAGATGACGGCCTCGTAGAGCGGCAGCACGCCCTCGGTGCGCCGGCCCGCGCCCTTGAGCGCCAGGTCCGCGAAGAAGAGGTGGTGGTTCACCACGAGCAGGTCCGCGGATTCCGCCTCGCGCCGCATCCGCGTCACGAAGCACTGCTCATACAGCGGGCACTTCGTGCCGACACACGTGTCCGCCGTGGCCGACAGCCGGGACCAGGCGCTGAAGTTCTCCGGAATCTCCAGCTCGGCCCGGTCGCCCGTCTCCGTGCGGCCCGACCACGACTGGATGAGCGGCCAGTAGCGCACCTCCTCGCGCGAGCCGAACGTCGGATCCTTCGAGAAGGCATTGAAGCGCTGGAGGCAGAGGTAGTTGCCGCGGCCCTTGAGGTAGGCGGCCTCGAACTTCAGGCCCATCCGGTCCTTCAGCAGCGGCAGGTCCTTGTAGAAGATCTGATCCTGCAGGGTCTTCGTCGCGGTGGAGACCACCACCCGGCGCCCGGACAGCAGCGCGGGCACCAGGTAGGCGAGCGTCTTGCCGGTGCCGGTGCCAGCCTCGGCCAGCAGGTAGCTGCGCTCGGTGAAGGCCCGCTCCACGGCGCGCGCCATCTGGAGCTGCTCCGGACGGTGCTCGTACGCGGGCAGCGCGGCCTGGAGCGCGCCTCCGGGGCCCAGCAGGGTATCAACGTTGAACGAGCGAACGAGCGTGAGGGCCATCGGGGGGAGCCTCGGTCCAAGGAGGCGGTCGGACAAGATAACACCCTGTCGAGCCCGGGAGATCAGTGCATTTGCGCTCCCCTGCCCGCCCGCCCGGTTGGAGCAGGGCCAGGCTGCGGACCTGTACTCATGCGTTGTGCTGGTGGTGCCCTACCTAATAGGTTGGAACCCAGCCACCCAGCAGGCAAGGTCGTTGACCGGAAATCATGGAAATCGTAGAAATACGGATGAAACCTGGATTCAAGGATAGTCTGAATGCGGCTTTGCGTGGGGCTTTTACTGATGGGCTGGGTGCTGGCGGGCTGCGCCAGTGGCCCCCAGCTCACCAACGCCACCTCAGTCCCAGCCGATGCCCAGGATTATGGCTTCGATCAAAACAGGCGCGTCTGGGTGCGTGGGCCATGGACCGCCATCCAGCCTTCCCGCGACATGGACGAAGTCATCGACCAGCTGTGTCCCGCAGTCATGGAGCTTCCGCTCGCCACATTCGGGGACTACGGCCAAGAGTACTGTGGGGCCATCTACACTCTCGGCGAGGGGACTTATTACGCCAGCAAGCCCTCACCGCTGCGCAAGGATGACGGGAAGGAGCCCGCTTCAGACAAGACTTGCATTCCCCCCCGGTCCGTCATCGATCAGAGAGGGCATGCGGTCCCTCAACTCGATTATCACGGTCACCCATGGCGGACTTCACGCATGTCGGAAAAAGACCGGCAAGAAATCCGCCAAATCTGGCCGATCCGCATCCAGTTCGACGGCCGATGCACCATCCAGAAATTCATTCCCAATCTGGGCAGTTCGCGTCCGGGTGAAGTCTACGAGCGCCGTGGCAAAGCCTGGGTGCTGATTGGCCTTGTCAAACCCGAGGACAAACTCTCTGGCCATATGACCCCCATCAACAACCCGTGATGCCACGCAACCCGAGTTGGAGGAACCATGCGTAGCACTCTGCCGATGATCATGGGCTTCGCCCTCGCGGCTTGTACGCACGCGAACTCGTCCATCGCCTATACCCCCTATGTCCCGCCCGAGGAGGCAGCGTGGTTCAAGTTCCCGGACGAGTTTCCGGATACCGGAAAGCAAACCGTGCCCGGTGTCATGGCCGTCGCGATTCAGCTCGCGATGGATGACTTCCTGCCGCGCGACACGAAACCTGAGCGCGACGCCTCGCCCCAAGACGTCTGCCTTCAGCAGCGACAATCCTGGGACGTGAAGGCCTCCCCCGGTTCTGGGGACATCATCTGGGTCGACTTCTCGCTAAGCGATGGCGCGTGCACCCGGGGACCGGGCCCGTTGATGGACCTTGGCGCGACGTATGCCGTCGACAAAGCCCAATGGCGCATCCTGGCCGTGCGCTCGCTACGATGAGACGGAGACCGGCGGCCGATATGAGACACCTCGCTCTTTGCCTCCTTTGCGTTGCAGCCTCCGCTTGCACGGCTCCACGGCGGCTCGTCCCCCATGCCTCCCCTGAGGAAGCGGCCCGAGTGGAGTTTCCCCCTGGGGACATTCCCGAGAAGGGGAGCGTGCGACTCGAAGGGAACACCGCTGCCGCAATCCAACTCGCCATAGAGGATTTTCTCTCCTTGAAAGCACAGCCCACGCAGTCTCCCGTCCAGGTATCTCCGTGCTTGACCCACGGTGAATCCTACGATGTGACCGCTGTGCCTGGCCCCGAGGGAGCCATGCTGGTGCGCTTCGACGTGAACACCGGTGTCTGTCAGCCGGACGACCCACTCCTCGACTTCACCACTTACGCCATCGATATCCGGACGATGCGCATCCTCTCGCGCGAGATGCGCACGCGCCCCAATCCAACGTTCCGCCTACAGCCACCGGCTCCTGCTCAGCCCCCGGGCGCGGAGGTGCCGCCCGCGGCACCCCAGGCGGCACCGCCTCCCGCCGAGCCCACTCGCTGAAACGTCAGTGAATGTCCGGCAGGGCAAGGACTGGAAATTGGAATGAACCGTGCGGGAACGCGCCCTCTCCAGATCTGTGCCTGCAAGGGTCCCATGAAGCGCCACCTTCTCTTGTTGCCGTGCATGTTGCTCACTGCATGCGCGCTCTTCCAGCGTCCTCCCCGGCCCCTGCATGCGCCGCCAGCGGAGGCCTCGCAGGTCCAATTCCCGCTCGATCTCCCCAAGGAGGAGCGGCTGATCATCCCGGGCACCGTCTTCAAGGCCGTTCAGCTTGCGATGGAGGACTTTCTGCCCTGGGATGTGCAGCCTCACAAGGGCGCCACCGCTGACGAGATCTGCCTCTATCAGCGGGGCTCCTATGACATCACAACCGCGCCGGGACCCGAGGGGGTGTTGTTTGTCCGTTTTACCGTCAAAGATGACACCTGTAATTCGGGCGGGCCCATACTCGATATGGGGGCCACCTACGCCATCGACGTGAAAGCCTGGCGCATCCTCGCCATCCAGCACTGACGCTGCCCACGAGCGCGAGGAAGCGGCCTCCGCTCAGGCTCAGTGAATGGGTCCCACGTGCTCGCTCGGGCCCGAGGCGGTGCTGAAGAGGCTCATCGTCTTGGGCGCCGTGAAGAAGCTGTACGTGTGGACCACCGTGTTGGTGGTGGTGTCGATCTGGCTCAGGCCGTTCTCCGTGGTGTTCGAGACGAAGAGGAAGCGTCCATCCGGTGAGAGCGCGTCCGCGGGGCTGCCATTGCTCGGCCCCAAGGCGATGGAGGCGCGCTGCGCGGGTGCCGCCGGCTGCGTGAGATCCACCACCAGCTCCTGCCGCACGTGGGCGTCCGCGTCGTTGAAGGCTCCCAGCGTGACGTACAGCGTGTTCCCGCCCGGCCCCGTCACCAGGTGAGCGACCTCGGCCTTGGCCTCGTCCGTCCCCGCCAGCGTCGCGGTACAGTCGGGCCCGCGGTAGCGCAGCGGCACCTCGCGGGCCAGCGAGTCCGAGCTCGCGTCCACCACCGCGAGCTGGCCCACCTGGCACGCGGCGCCCGGAGACGTGGCGCTGCCCTCGCGCGGGGACGCCTGCACCGAATAGAGGTAGCGCCCATCCCAGTATGCCTGCGTGAAGCCTCCTCCCCGGCCTCCCGTGGGAATCACCTTCGCCGTGGGCGGCGTCGCGTCCAAGTCCACCGAGACGATGGAGCCCGAACCCGTGAGGTTGCAGTAGGCATGGCCCGACACCTTCGAGGTAGCGCAGCCATGCGGCAGGAGCGGCGCGCTCAGCGAGCACGCGAGCCCCAGGCTCCCCGCCGAGATCGTCTGCACCTTCTGGATGTTCTGCACGTCCGAGTAGTCGTAGACGCTCAGCACATCCTCACAGTCGGCGATGTTGCTGATGA
>NZ_JBJMQP010000104.1:0-2465 GCF_045802625.1 Hyalangium sp.
CGAGGCCCAGAAGCGCGCGGCCGAGCAGAGCCGGGACGCCTACCAGAAGGCGCTCAGCGCGGCGGGGCTTGGCACCATCACCACGGAGCTGCTGCCGGCGCCGGAGTTCTACTTCGCCGAGGACTACCACCAGCAGTACCTGGCGAAGAACCCGGACGGCTACTGCGGCCTGGGTGGCACGGGCGTGAGCTGCCCGGTGGGCGTGGGAGTCTCCAGCCGGTAGGCCGCCCGGGCGGTCAGATCTTCCAAGATCTTTCGAATTGATCCAAACGGGTGAAGCCCACGTTCTTGATCTTCGCCCGCTCGAACGCCTTTTTTACTTCTTCCACCATGAGCACATACCCGACCGTTTGAGCCGGCATGAAGAAGTCGGAGCCATCCCAGGACTCGGGATCGAAGAAGAACCCCTTCCACACGGGGAAGATGCCGGCCGGACGGATCCGAGACACCTCGACACCTTTGGCCCAATCGATGTTTCCGCACCGGCCTGTGACGGCAAGACCGTGATAGCCAGGAACCAGTTCGCCCTGCTTGTCTTGGACGGAGACATCGTAGAGAGACCAGCCAGTGAACCCGTGTGACTGCAGCAGTTGCACCACGGAATCAGCGATGATGATCGGTGTTGCATACGTCGTCCACATCACTTGTTCAGCCGGCTTGGCACGCCCCATCGCCCACTTGACCGTAATTGGGTGAGCCGGGCGCAGTTCGGCGCGAGTCAAGGCGAAGGCTTCATCGGTGGTCTCTACGCCCAAATCGCCTCTGAACGCCCTGCTGTATCCAGACTCCCTAAGATAGAAAACCTTGTCGAAGCCTGGAAAAGCCTTAGTAGTTGACATGGAACCCAAACTCGTCTCCTAGCTCTCTTCCGAACTGAAGGATCTGCTCGAACGTAGGTTTAAGATCAAAGAACTCCTTCCACCGCCAGTTGTATTTGGCCGCGTTCTTGAGGTGGCTGGACTGCTCCCACCAAGCGCCGTACTTCGGGTCGTGGATGTTGATCCCCGCGTTCCGAAATTGTTTTTCGAACTCCTGAGGGAACACGTGATGGGCGTGCGCCTCCTTGGGCATCCGGCCCGTCAGGCGCGCGAGGTTCTCCCGGAAGTTGCCCTCTGTGAGGGGCCTGAAGCCACTGCCCGTCTTCTTTGAGTCCCCGGAGCCCTCCTCTGGAGCCTTGGGCGCTTCCATGAGGACGTAGAGGGCACCGGCCCCTGTGCCCAGCGCCGTCACCGTGATGCCTGCGGGGACCGCTATCTGCTCGACCGCCAGGGTCCCCTCGGCGGTGAGTGATAGCACCGGCAGTGCCGAACCCGCCGCAGCGATGCGCGCCGCTGTACCGGACGCGCTGCCGTAGAGCATGAGCAAGTGCGTGGACAGCCGGGCCGCCTCGCGAATCTGCTCCTGCAACGGAAGCGCCGAGTAGCGCGTGAAGTACTCAGGCGAGGAAGCGATAAGAGCGGCCACCGCGGACGGCAGTTGCTGGAGCCCCTGGAGGCTGCGCACCGGAGAAGTGACGAGTTGGGCCAGTGCCAGCCCCACCTCACCCAGCGCATCCCCGCTTCCATCGAGCGCGGCGTTGAGCCAGTCGCGCTCCAGGCCCAGTTCTCCCAGCAGTGGCCCAGAGGGGCGCAGCGAGTCGTCCACCGGATAGTAGACACCACCCTTGTCCCGGTAGAAGGCACCCACCTCGAAGGCGCCTGCCATGAGCTTGCCCTCGCGCAGCTCCACGCGGCCCATGCGCTGGAGAGGCTTTCCCGTGATGGCGCTGACCAGGTAGCCGTCTGGACGCATCACCACCAGGAAGTGGAAGGGACGGAGGCGCTGCAACAGCTCGGAATAAGGCACGTCCTCATCCCGGGCGAGCATCTGACGAAGCAGGTAGATCAGCGCGCGGCGTGGTCCGAAGCTGTGGAGGGTCGTCCGCGTCCGCGCGAGCGTCTCCCACAGCTTGTGCGCATCATCGGTCTCCAGTTCCTCTCCTGCCTCGTGCCAGGAGCCCTCCTCCAGGCCTGCCGACTGCTGCAGGAGTTGGAAATCATCCCGCTTCCCCAAGAAGCC
Source organism: Hyalangium sp. (assembly GCF_045802625.1). Classification (NCBI taxonomy): domain Bacteria; kingdom Pseudomonadati; phylum Myxococcota; class Myxococcia; order Myxococcales; family Archangiaceae; genus Hyalangium; species Hyalangium sp. The sequence goes on from NZ_JBJMQP010000104.1 coordinate 2,059, forward strand.
GAGGCCACCGCTGCCTTGCGCAAACTCAGGCGGGAGCGCTTCGGCGCGTAAGGCGGAAGGACGACCCGAGACAGCGCTGGTCGCGCAGCCCGTCATCCACGTCAGCGCCACCATCCCCAGCAGCACCCACCAGAGCCTTCTCGCGTCATCAGGCTCGGTAGGCGTGGGAATCCCTAGCCCGCCAGCCGCCTGGGGCCCAACCGGGTTCAGCGGCACAGCGGCTGATCCGAGTCCCCCGCGCTGCTGGCGAGGACGCGGAGGAAGTCGGTCACCTGGGGCTCGCGTCCGCTCTCCCAGAGCGAGGCCTCGGCCCAGCACTGCACCCAGGACAGTCCCCAGTCCTCCGGCAGCGCGCTGCACTGGGCCCGGCGCGTGGCTCCGCGAGCGACGCTTTCCTTCTGCACCTC
>NZ_JBJMQP010000105.1:0-7193 GCF_045802625.1 Hyalangium sp.
CGGCCTGCGTATCGAGCTGGGGGAGATCGAATCCACGCTGGAGAAGCACCCCACCGTGCAGCAGGCGGTGGTGCTGGCGCGCGAGGACGTGCCCGGCGACAAGCGGCTGGTGGCCTACGTGAGAGCCCAGGCAGGAGGGGAACCCGAGCCAGCGGCGCTGCGCGAGTACCTCAAGCAGCGGTTGCCGACGTACATGGTGCCGGCCTCGTTCGTGGTGTTGGCCCACTTCCCCATGCTGGCCAGTGGCAAGGTGGACCGCAAGCGGCTGCCGGCGCCCACGCCGGCGCGGCAGGTCGCGGCGAGCGTGGAGCTGCCCAGGACGGAGCTGGAGCGGAGGATTGTTTCGATCTGGCAGGAACTGCTGAACGTCGAGCGCGTCGGCGTGCATGACAGCTTCTTCGACCTGGGCGGCCACTCGCTGCTGCTGCTCAAGGTGCACGCACGGCTCTCCGCCGAGGTAGGCGTGGACGTGCCGCTCCTGGAGCTGTTCCGGCACTCCACCCCGGCCGCGCTCGCGCGACTGCTGGGTGGCGGGCTGCCGGGCAGCGCGGGGACGGCCGCCCCCGCCCGGTTGAGTCCCGGAGAGGACACGAAGGCCCGCAGGGACGCGGTGGCGAGGATGTCGCGGCTGCGGGGCGCGAAGAACGACTCAGGAGCGAGGTGATGATGTCGGATGAGCCGAGGGATGAACCGGGCATGGACGAGGCGGGCAGGGAGGATGTCGAGATCGCGGTGGTGGGCCTGGCGGGCCGTTTCCCGGGAGCGGAGGACGTCCGGGCCTTCTGGAAGAACCTGAGCCAGGGCCGGGACTGCATCACCTTCTTCTCCCGGAAGGAGCTGGAGCAGGCGGGGGTACCGGCGGCGCTCCTGGATGACCCGAGGTATGTCCGCGCTCGCGGCGTGCTGGACCATATCGACTCCTTCGATGCCGAGTTCTTCGGCTACCTGCCGCGCGAGGCGGAGCTGATGGACCCGCAGCAGCGCATCTTCCTGGAGTGCGCCTGGAGCGCGCTGGAAGACGCTGGCTACACCCCTGAGTCGGCCGGCTCCCTCGGCGTCTTCGCCGGGGCCAGCTCGGGCACCTATGCCACCTCCGTCCTCGGGGACCTCCAGCCGTCGCGGACGATGGATCAGATGGCTCTCCACCTCGGCAACGGGCGGGAGTTCCTGGCCACCCGCGTGGCCTACAAGCTGGATCTCAAGGGGCCGGCCCTCACCGTGCAGACGGCCTGCTCCACCTCGCTCGTCGCCATCCACCTGGCCTGCCAGAGCCTGCTCATGCACGAGTGCAAGATGGCGCTGGCGGGCGGCGTGGCGATCCGCCTGCCGCAGCACTCCGGCTACGTCCACCAGGAGGGCGGCATCTACTCCTCGGATGGGCACTGCCGGGCTTTCGATGCCAGGGCCGAGGGCATGGTGAGCGGCAACGGCGTGGGCATCGTCGTCCTCAAGCGCCTGGGGGATGCGCTGCGTGACAGCGACCACATCTACGCCGTCATCAAGGGCACCAGCATCAACAACGACGGCTCGGACAAGATTGGCTTCACCGCGCCCAGCATCGATGGGCAGGCCCAGGCCATCCTCTCCGCGCTGGAGCTGGCGGGGTGCGCCGCCGAGACGATCTCCCATGTGGAGGCCCACGGTACCGGGACGCCGCTCGGGGATCCGATCGAGGTCGCCGGCCTGACGAAGGCCTTCCGCCAGCACACCAAGGCCACGGGTTTCTGCGCGCTCGGCTCGGTGAAGACGAACATCGGACACCTCGATGCCGCCGCAGGCGTGGCCGGCTTCATCAAGACGGTGCTGTCGCTGGAGGAGAAGCTCCTCCCCCCCAGCCTCTACTTCGAGCAGCCCAACCCCAAGCTGGAACTCGCCACCAGTCCCTTCTACGTGAGCGCCGAGCCGCGGCCGTGGCGCGCCAACGGCAGGGCGCGGCGGGCGGGGGTCAGTTCCTTCGGCCTGGGAGGCACCAACGCCCACGTCATCCTCCAGGAAGCGCCCGAGCCGAGGGCTCCGGCCGCGCACCGCCGGGCCCAGGTGCTCGTGCTCTCTGGCCGGACGCAGCGCGCGTTGGATGCCCAGGCGGCCAACCTGGCTCGCTACCTGCGCGAGCACCCCGAGGCGAATCTGGCGGACGTGGCGTACACGCTGCAGGTGGGCCGCCGCCGCTTCCGCCATCGCCGCGCCATCCTCTGCACCAGTGTCCAGGAGGCTCTCGAGGCCCTCGAGGGACGCGCCCCCAGCATGTCCTCTCGAGCGAGAGCGACAGTTCCTCGCGTCCTGTCGCCTTCCTGTTCCCAGGGGGCGGGGCGCAGTACGCGGGCATGGGCCAGCAGCTTTACGAGACGGAGCCGACCTACCGCGCCTGCATCGACCGGTGCTCGCAGCTCCTCCTTCCCAGGCTCGGGATGGACTTGCGCGACGTCCTCCTCTCCCGGGGTGATACCGCCCGGGCCGAGCGTGCGCTGGAGGGCATCGTCGTCGTGCTCTGCGCGCTCTTCTCCACTGAGTACGCCCTCGCCACGCTGCTGATGGAGTGGGGAGTCCGTCCCTCCCTCATGCTCGGGCACAGCATGGGGGAGTACGTGGCGGCCACGCTCGCGGGCACCCTGGAGCTACCGGACGCACTGGGATTGATCGTCGAGCGCGCGCGGCTCATGGGGACGGTGGGCGCCGGCGAGATGATGAGCGCGCGTCTGCCCGAGGCCGAGCTGCTGCCGCTGCTGCCGCCGGAGCTCTCCCTCGCGGCGGTGAACGGGCCGACGCACTGTGTGGTCTCCGGTCCGGTGGAGGCCGTGCGGGGCTTCCGCCAGGTGCTGGCCGAGCGCGGGGTGGAGCACCAGCTCCTGCACCTGACGAGCGCGGGCCACTCGGCGATGCTGGACGCCATCCTCCCGGCCTTCATCGGGTACCTGCGGGGCGTGGCGCTCCATCAGCCACGCATCCCTTTCCTTTCCAACGTCACCGGCCAACCCATCACCGACGCACAGGCGGTCTCACCGGAGTACTGGGCGCGCCACCTGCGGCAGACGGTCCGCTTCGCCGAGGGGCTTCAGCACCTGCTGGCGGATCCGGAGATGCTGCTGGTGGAGGTGGGGCCCGGTCATGGGCTGACGTCGCTCGTGCGGGCACAGGTGCCCCTGGAGCGTGCGCAGGGCGTGTGGAACACCATCCGGCACGTCTATACCCAGGAGCCGGATGACCTCGTGCTTGCCGCCTGCGTGGCGAGGCTGTGGCTCTCCGGAGGGGAAGTCGACTGGGGACGGCTGCACGGCTCCGGCCGGCGGCGCGTCTCGCTGCCGACCTACCCGTTCGAGCGGGTGCGTCACTGGTACACCCCGCCCGCGTCGCGGGAGCATCCGTCGCGCGAGGTGTCGCGCCGCCGCGACATGGCTGACTGGTTCTACGTCCCCTCGTGGAAGCGGACTCCGCTGCCGCGGCCGGACACGAGGCAGGGGCAGCACGCCTCCTGGCTGGTGTTCTGCCAGGACCGGACGCTCGCCGGCGCCGTTAGTGAGGCCCTGGCCCGAGAGGGCCGAGGCTCGCGTACCGTCAGCCCGGGGCCGGAGTACCGCGAGCTGGACGAGCACCACGTCGAGCTCGTTCCATCCTCGCCGGAGCACCTCCGCCAGCTCCTCCAGCGGCTGGCGGAGCGGGGAGAGGCACCGGCTCACGTGCTGTACCTGTGGCCCCTGGAGCGGGCCGTGGACGGGCACACCGGCTACCTCTCGCTCGTCCATCTCATCCAGGCGCTGGAGGAGACGCGCCGGGGGCTGCCGGTGAGACTCACCGTCGCAGCCGAGGGCCTGTTCGACGTGTCGGGCCAGGAGGCGCTGGAGCCCTCCCAGGCGCTCCTGCTCGGCCCCTGCATGGTGGCGCCCCAGGAGTACCCGGGCCTGGGCGTGCGCTGCGTGGATGTCTCGGGCGTGCTCGCCACGCGGGGAGCCGCCGCGCTCTCCGGGCTCCTCGTGCGCGAGGCCATGGCCACCACGGCGGAGCGCATGGCCGCCTACCGCGGCGAGCGCCGCTGGGCCCAGACGTACGAGCCGCTGCGGCTGGAGTCCTCCCCAGACCAGCGTCCGCTGCGCGAGCGCGGGGTGTACCTCCTCACCGGCGGCTTCGGGCGCATCGGCTTCTGGCTCGCCGAGCAGCTGGCCACCTCGTGCCAGGCCCGCATCGTCCTCGTGAGCCGCTCCCCGTTCCCGGAGCGCGGCCAGTGGCGGGAGCTGGCCGCCACCACGTCCGACGAGATGCTGCGGCGCAGGCTCCAGAAGATGCTGGAGCTCGAGGCGAAGGGGGCCCTGTTCCAGGTGGAGCAGGCGGATGTCGCCGACGCCCAGGCGATGGCCGGCGTGCTGGCGCGCGCGGAGGCCGCGTTCGGGCGCGTGGATGGCATCCTGCACGCGGCGGGCGTTACCCAGTCGGAGTCCAGCCTGTCCCTCCTGCGCGACCTCGACGCGCAGGCGGTGCGGCGGGCCGCGGCCGAGCAGTTCCACGCCAAGGTCGAGGGTACCCGGGTGCTCGAGCAGCTGCTGGAGGGCAGGGCATTCGACTTCTGTCTGCTCTTCTCCTCGAACGCTGCCGTGCTGGGCGGCCTGGGTCAGTGCGCGTACACGGCCGCCAATGCCTTCCTGGACGCCTTCGCGGCGCGGCGGGCCCAGCTCGGGGACTCCCGGTGGATCTCCGCCACCTGGGATGGCTGGCGCTTTCCCGGCGAGGAGGGGCGCTCCACCCAGAGCAGCCTGGACGTGTTCGCCCTCGCGCCCGACGAAAGCCCGGAGGTGTTCCGCCGGGTGGTGACGCAGGTGGACTCGCCCCAGGTGGTGGTCTCCAAGGGAGAGCTGCTCGCGCGCGTGGCCTTCTGGGTCCACGGTGAGGGGCTCGCGGCGGCCACTCCCCAGGCCCGGCCGGAGCCGGCGGAGACCGAGGCCGGGAAGCTGGCACTCGAGGCTGAGTCGTGCACGGAGGTCGAGCACGAGATGGTCCGCATCTGGCAGGCCGTGATGGGCATCCGCTCCATCCAGGTCCATGACAACCTGTTCCAGCTCGGCGGCCACTCGCTGCTGGCCACGCAGATCCTCTCGCGCATCCGCGAGCGCTTCCAGGTGTCGCTGCCGTTCCGCAGGCTGTTCGAGGTCCCGACGGTGCAGGGAATGGCGGCGGCGGTGCAGGAACTGCTGGACGCGGGCCGCCAGGAGTCCGAGCCCGCTCCCCAGGCCACGGCCACGGTGGACATCCTCTCGCTGCTGCAGGGCCTGCCGGAGACGCGGCCCCCCTCCTCCGAGGAGTAGGAGGAGGGGGCGGCGGGGCGCTCCCAGCGGCTACGCGAGCCGCTGGGGGCGCAGCAGCAAGCGCCCGAAGAGCAGGGCCAGGAGCGCGAAGGCGCCCACAAACAGGGCGGCCAGGTCCAACCGTAGCTGAGGCAACGAGAAGAGGTAGAGGGCCACGAGGCAGCCCGCGAGCTGGAAGAGGGCGAGGCCGCGCATCACCAGGGTGTTGAAGCGCACCAGCGCGCCGCCCTGGAGCTGGTTGCGCAGCGTGTAGTCCGCCGGGTTGTAGAACCCGCCGTTGAGGCCGCCCAGCAGCCAGACCAGGAGCATGGAGGGCATCCCGGGGACGAGCAAGAACAGCAGGCTCGCGCCGCAGTAGAGCCACGGCTGCAAGCGGACGATGCGCTCCGGCCGCACGAGCGCGCGGATGCGGTCGAAGAACAACCCCGAGAGCATGCCGGGCAGCCGCAGCAGTGCGATGAGCACGATGCTCGCCGAGGCCGTGCGTAGCGACAGCGTCTGGTTGATGAGCGGGAGATAGTTGACATACACGGCGTTGATGGCGTGGAGCATCGGCACCGCCACCGCGATGGCCCGCAGGGACTTCCAATCCACGGCGGAGCCGGTGGGGGCCTCGACTGCGGCCGGCTGTCCTGCGGGCGGAGCGGGCGCGGCCTCCGGCGGGGGGAGATCCCTGCCCAGGAACCAGAGCGCCGCCGCCAGCACGACGAACGTCAGCGCGTCCAACATCAGCGCGAGCCGCCACTCCCCGAGCGCGACGATGCGGGAGGCCACGAGCATGCCCGAGAGCGCCGCGAGGATGTTAAGCCCATCGCTGAGGCCGGCCATGCGCGAGTAGTGCTTGTCCTCCACGAAGAAGCGGTACACGGACACCGCGTACAGCAGGCGGGGGATTCCCTCTTTGCCAAAGGCGTAGCCGAAGAGGAACAGGCACGCGAAGAGCAGTGTCGCCACGGGGCCGCGGTACAGAGCGCTCAGCACGGCGACGAACAACTCGAACAGGGCGATGCCCATCAGGAGGAGGGCGTAGTCCTTTCGCGCCGAGGTGTGTCGCTGCACCACGCGCTTGTGCCAGAAGCTGGCCGCGAACACGGAGATGGCGGGAATCATCCAGGCCAGCACCGCGTAGCGCGAGTCGTTCCTCTCCAACCCCAGGCCGTTGGGCAGGGAGAAGACGAGCAGGAAGTCCCCCATCGAGGAGAGGAAGGACGAGGCGAGGAAGCCGGCCGCGCGCAGCACCCCTCCCCGGGAGGACAGGCCAAGGGCGGGGGCTGTGCCAGTGGCGGGAGAAGCAACAGTCTGATTCATGACTCCAACTCCTCAAGCAGTTGCGCGAGGACATCCGTGTCCGCGGCGAGGGCCTGGCGCTGGAGGATGAGCACGGCCATGTCCCGCAGCGTGGGGTTCTCGAAGAACTCCTTGAGGGACAGGTCTACGTTCCACTCCTCGCGGATGCGCGCGCAGGCCCGGGCCGCCAGCAGGCTGTGGCCGCCCAGGACGAAGAAGCCGTCCAGGGCCCCCGGGCGCTCCACGCCCAGCAGCTGGGTCCAGAGCTTTGCCAGCTCCAACTCCATGGGCGTGGAGGGGGCCACGAAGTCCGTGGCCGGAGCGGCCCCCACTTGGGAGGGGGGCGGGAGCCTGCGCCGATCCACCTTGCCACTGGCCAGCATGGGGAAGTGGGCCAACACCACGAACGAGGCCGGCACCATGTACGTCGGCAACCGCTGCTTGAGGTACTCGCGCAGCGCCGCTGGCTCGGGTTCCCCTCCTGCCTGGGCTCTCACGTAGGCCACCAGCCGCTTGTCGCCGGGCACGTCCTCGCGCGCCAGCACCACCGCCTGCTGCACGGTGGGGTGCTTCTCCAGCGTGGATTCGATCTCCCCCAGCTCGATACGCAGGCCG